>CAZORY010000010.1:0-20299 GCA_964582435.1 uncultured Campylobacterales bacterium | reverse complement strand
GCCGGCATCTATCTTCTTTTCGCAAAGCCGGTATATGAAGCGAAAGCGACGATTGCCATTGGCAAACAACTTGTTCAAACGAAAGAGAAAGGTTGGGTCGCCAAATTTTTCGACAATGCCGACGAATTGAAAAAAAAATTGGATGTCCAATACGACACCGCTGGAAAATATAGAGAAAAAAATATCACCACATACGTCTCTGCCGTAGAGATTCCTAAAAAGGTCGAAGGCTTTCTGACCATTTCCGCCGTCGGTAGAAACAATGATGAGGCTACAAAAACTTTGAAAAAACCTCTCGATGATGTTCTGAGCTACCACAAAAGTATCTACCAAAGCATTCTGGATACTAAAAAGAATAAAATCGAAAACCTTACCGAACAGCTACATTTTTACGAGACCATCGAGCTACAGAGATTGAAAAAGGATCTCGCTCTCGTCAAAAGTATCGATCTCACCCGATTGAAAAAAGATCTAGAACTCGTCAAAAACGTCGATCTCAAGAAAGTCGAGGATCAAATTTCGTTTATCAAAGACAATACGATCCCTTCCTATCAAAAAAAGATTTTGGAAATACGGGACGAAATTGAAAAAAAACGACAAAGCGTCGCAAATTTACAAAATAAATTGAAAAGTGCCATCAAAAACGATGCTTCATTGGCCGCGATGATGTCGATGCAAATCGCATCTTTACAAAACGATGTGGCACGGCTGAATCGTAGGATCATCGACCTTCAATCCAAAATCGATGAAATCAGAACTATCACGATACCAAATCTTGAAAACCAAAAAACTAGAATTCTTGAAGAAGTCATTCCCGCCAAAAAAGCTGCCATCAAAAACCTGATGGAAAAGACGATTCCAGCCAAAGAAGCTGCCATTCGCAAGCTAGAAACCATCACGATTCCTCAATTGAAAGCCAAGATCGACGAACTGAAAATCGCGATGAGACCACCCTATCTCGTACCGACGAAAATCGTCGGTACGATCTACACCCACGACAAACCCGTCAAACCCAAAAAAGCGCTGATTCTTGCCGTCGCTTTGATCACGGGCCTGATGTTAGGCATTTTTCTCGCTTTTTTCAAAGAATTTATCGCGAAAGAACAAGAAAAATGAAAATTTTCGTCACCGGGGGAGCCGGTTATATCGGATCGCATACATGTGTGGAACTTTTGAACGCCGGATATGACGTGGTCGTCTACGACAATCTATCCAACGCCAGCGAAGAGGCACTACGAAGGGTGGAGAAGATCACGAATCAATCTTTGAAATTCATCGAAGGGGACGTTCGTGACGCGGATAGACTCGAAAAGGCGATCAGAGGCTGCGATGCGGTGATCCACTTCGCCGGCCTCAAAGCGGTCGGCGAATCGGTGGAAAAACCGCTGGAGTACTACGACAACAATGTAGGTGGTAGCGTCACGCTCTTGAAGGTGATGCAACGCGAGGAAATCAAGAAAATCGTCTTCAGCTCGTCGGCGACCGTCTACGGTGATCCGGAGTCTCTACCGTTGAGCGAAAACCACCCTTTACGCGCCACCAACCCCTATGGACGCACCAAACTGATGATCGAAGAGATACTCAGAGATCTCTACGTCAGCGATCCTTCCTGGCATATCACGATCTTGCGCTATTTCAATCCAGTAGGGGCCCACGAAAGCGGCCTCATCGGTGAAGATCCTCAAGGCATCCCCAACAACCTGATGCCCTTCGTCGCCCAGGTCGCGGTCGGCCGACGGGATTATCTACGAGTTTTCGGTGGCGACTACGATACGATCGACGGTACCGGCGTGCGAGACTATATCCATGTGGTCGACCTGGCCAAAGGCCATCTAGCCGCCCTCGAAGCCCTCGATCATCCGCAATGTGAAGCGATCAATCTGGGTACGGGCGATGGCTACAGTGTGCTACAAGTGGTAGAGGCTTTCGAGAAAGCGAGTGGGCGGCCCGTTCCCTACAAAATCGTCGATCGACGTCCCGGCGATATCGCCGCTTGCTGGGCCGATCCTAGCAAAGCCAAAAATATGCTGGGCTGGGAAGCCCGATACGACTTGCGAAAAATGTGCGAAGACACCTGGCGATGGCAGTCGATGAATCCCATGGGCTACAAAGCCTAAAGAGGCGAGACGAAGATATCGATGCAAGCCACGCTCTACATACTCGCTCTTATTCTTTGCGAACTTTTCGAAAGTTGGTGGCAGCACGCCCCGACGATGGGAAAAGTACTCATGAATATCGAGCGATATTATCGACAGGGGATTTTCCTTCTTTTGGGAATGCACCCCTCTTTTTGGCTCGTTCTCTATCTCTTCGTCGCCCACGGTTTTCAAGGTGTCTGGCTCTCTTTGATCGTCGTCATGAAAGCTTCCGATATCGCTTTCAAACTCTGGCTGATTCAAAAAAGGCAACGGCACGAACTCTCCCCCGACTTTCAAGCCATGCTCGATCTACCCCTCTCTCCTTGGATGCCTTGGATCAACGTCGCCATCTACCCTATTCTTCTTGGCCTTGCACTTCATATGGCCCATTGAAAATCCAAAAACATCCCCGTCTAAAACCTGGCTCATTTGAAAAAATCCCACGAAACTGCTACAATTACACCACTTATTCACTACATCGACTCTGCAAGCAATCTGCCGACGTATCTATTCACAAAGAAGGAATCATGAGCGAAAACTCATCCCGCAATTCACAGAACCAGTCGGGCAAATCCCGGACCCATATCCCCGTAGAAGGGTACAAAATCGAAGAGCTCAGACAAAAAAGTCTCGAAGAGCTACTCACGATCGCCCAGGAGTTGGGTGTCGAGAACCCCAACGAGCTCAAGCGCCAGGATTTGATGTTCGAAATCCTCAAGTCTCAAGTGAGCAAAGGAGGGTATATCCTCTTTACCGGCATTCTGGAGATCGCCAACGACGGCTACGGCTTTTTACGGGCGATGGACGGCAACTTCTCCAACTCCAGCAACGACGCCTACGTCTCCAGTACTCAGATCCGCAAATTCGCCCTGCGCAGCGGCGACGTCGTCACCGGTCAAGTTCGCCCCCCGAAAGAGCAGGAGCGCTACTACGCACTCCTTAAAATCGAAGCGATCAACTATATGCCGGTGGCCGAGAGCAAAAACAGGCCCCTCTTCGACAACCTCACCCCCCTCTACCCTCAAGAAAAACTCAAACTCGAATACGATCCCATGAAGCTCACGGGCCGGGTCCTCGATCTCTTCACCCCCGTGGGTAAAGGACAGCGGGGCTTGATCGTCGCACCGCCTCGAAGCGGTAAAACGGAACTGATGAAAGAGTTAGCGCATGGTATCGCCCACAACCATCCGGAAGTGGAACTGATCGTCCTGCTGGTCGACGAACGCCCCGAAGAGGTGACGGATATGGAGCGGTGCGTACGCGGTGAAGTCTACAGCTCCACATTCGACCTACCGGCCCAAAATCACGTCAGAGTCGCCGAGCTGGTGATCGAAAAGGCCAAACGGCGGGTCGAACTGGGCAAAGACGTCGTCATCTTGCTCGACTCCATCACCCGCTTGGCCCGCGCTTACAACACCGTCACTCCCAGCAGCGGGAAAGTGCTCAGCGGCGGCGTGGACGCCAACGCCCTCCACAAACCCAAACGCTTTTTCGGGGCCGCCAGAAACATCGAAAACGGCGGCAGTCTCACGATCATCGCGACGGCGCTGGTCGATACCGGTAGCCGCATGGACGAAGTGATCTTCGAAGAGTTCAAAGGCACGGGCAACAGCGAAATCGTACTCAGCCGTGCCATCGCCGACCGCCGCATCTACCCGGCCATCGACGTCATCAAATCAGGTACCCGTAAAGAGGAGTTGCTAACCGATCCCAACACCCTTCCGAAAATCTGGGCACTTCGCAACGCGATGCAACAGATGGATGAAGTCGAAGCCCTTAAATTCCTCTATTCCAAAATGCTCAAAACCAAAAACAACGAAGAGTTTTTGAGTATTATGAACGAAGGGGCGTAAGGAGATCTTATGAATCATCCTTCATCCACACTCCATCCTCCATCGACGCGGCGGGAAAGCGCGAAATGACACTCGCGCTCAAATATCGCCCCAAACGTTTCGAGGATTTGATCGGACAAGAGAGTGTCTCGCGCACCCTCTCTCTCGCACTCGATCAGAATCGACTGGGCCACGCGTATCTTTTCTCGGGCCTTCGCGGTAGCGGCAAAACCTCCACCGCGCGTATTTTCGCCAAGGCGTTGTTGTGTGAAAAAGGCCCCTCTTCCATTCCCTGCGACGCTTGCGAACAGTGCCATATGGCCAACGAAGGACGCCATATCGATATCATCGAAATGGACGCCGCTTCCAGCCGAAAGATCGACGACATACGCGATCTCATCGAACACACCAAATACAAACCCTCCATCGGTCGCTACAAAGTTTTCATCATCGACGAAGTGCACATGCTCACCAAAGAGGCTTTCAACGCCCTACTCAAAACCCTCGAAGAGCCCCCCGACTTCGTCAAATTCATCCTCGCCACCACCGATCCGCTCAAGCTGCCGGCGACGATTCTTAGCCGTACCCAACATTTTCGTTTCAAAAAAATCGCCAAGCCGCTGGTGGTCAAACACCTCGAATACATCCTCAATACCGAAGGCGTCGACTTCGAACCGGATGCCCTGGAGATTCTGGCACGCAGCGGCAGCGGTTCGCTCAGAGACACGCTGACCCTTCTCGATCAAGCGATCGTCTACGCCAAAGGACGCGTGGACGTGGCGACGGTCACCCAGATGCTAGGAATCGTCGATCCCCAATTCCTCGAAACGCTCTTCGGCCATATCCTCCAAAAAGATGAAAAAGCCCTTCGTGAAGCGCTCGAAACGTTGGAAAATTACGAAGCGGAGATGGTGATCGACGAAATGAGCCTCTTTCTCAAAGAGAAACTCCTTTCGAACGATCCGGCGTTCTCACCGATGCTGCTGGAGCGCTTCTACCGCATTCTGGCCGATGCCAAATCGTTGTTGGCGTTGGGTACCGATGGCGACTTCGTTTTGAGTCTCACCCTTTTCAAACTCATGGAAGCGCTCAACATCAAACAGATCGACGAAATGATCGAAATGCTGGAGAGTGAATTGCACCCGGCTCGGGTGAGGACGGACGATGGACCGAAGGCGCCGCTCGCCGACGAACCCGCTCAGACATCCAAGGCCGCCCTGCAACGTCCGACGACCGACGAATCACGACCTTCCCATGCCATTCGTTTCAAAAAAGTAATCGAAAAGCTCTACGACCGCAACGCCGATCTGGGCCGAGCCTTCGAAGAGAGTATCGAATTCGTCTCCTTTGAAAATGGAGAACTCTCGTGGATCAGCCATGCCGAAGGAGAGCACAAGACACTACTTAAGAACCATTTCGGTATCGTGCGCCAATTCGTCCAGGAGGTTTTCGGTATCGGCACCAAAATCACACTCGTCAAATCGGAGAAGCCCGCCCCAAAGCCTGAGGCGGCAGTGCCGCCCTCTCCACCGAAAAACGAAGAGCTGGTTGCGCCCCTTTCCGACGCCAACGGCGCGACCGAAACGGCCAGCATGGTCGAAGACGTAGATTGCAACAACGCATCCTGCGTGACCGGCCAGTGTAGTGAAGCCGAACCGAGCAAAGAGTACGACGCCAAAGAGATTCAAAAAGACCCGATGGTCCAAAAAGCGATGGAACTTTTCGGCGCAAGGAAAATCACGATCCGATCGAAAGTGTGATGTTTCGCCTCGTCTATTTTGCGATCCTTCTGTTCGCACTCGCCGGATGCGTCGCCAAAATAGCGCCGCCACCGACGCTGGAAACGTCGATCGAAGATTTTCTCGATCAGCTCCCGCCTCCTCCCTCTCCCGCCGTCCAAAAACGTCTCTATGCCGATCTATTGGCTCATCGCTACATGCCTTGGCGGACGGAAGCGCCTCGTCTCTTTAGAGAAGAGGCGGAATGGGGGATTCGCTGGCTCTCGAAGAAGCGACTTTATGCCGAAAACCGTCGTCCCCTTTCTCCAAAACGCTGGCGACGATGGATCGAGGCGTGCCGTTACGGCGATCTGCACACCCTCGATCGCCCAGCGATCTCCCTTCGATCCACCGTTTTACGCCTCTTTCCCACCGCAAGACCCATCTTCTTCGACCCCACAAAGCCTGGCGAAGGCTACCCCTTCGACTACAATCAAAACAGCGCCCTCTATCCGATGACGCCACTTCTCGTTTCCCATCTTAGCCGCCGTGGCGGATGGGCGTTCGTGCAAGCTCCCTTCGCTTTTGGATGGGTGCCGCTGCACGATATCGCCATCCTCGACAAGACGCAGGCGGATGAACTGATGCAGCTACCGTTGACGGCCGTCACACACGACGGCTTGCCCGTTTACGGAAAGCGGCAAACTTTCCTTTTCGAAGCCAAAACAGGGACGCTCCTCCCTTATAGCGGCGAAGACGACATCTTTTACCGCCTACGCGTAGCGTCGAAATGTCTTGGACGAACCGCGTTCGCGGATGCTCGAGGGGCCAAAGAAGGGCTCGCGAAAGCTCCGCTTCCGATGACTCGCCGAAACGTCGCCCGTATCGCCTATCAACTACTCGGTGAACCTTACGGCTGGGGCGGTATGGCCGGCGATCGGGATTGCTCGGCGATGACGCGAGATTTTTTCATGGCCTTCGGCGTTTGGCTGCCCCGTAACTCCAACGCGCAAGCCAAAGTCGGACGAGTCATCGATCTCTCCACACTTTCCGATACGGAAAAAGAGCGATGGATCGTCCAAAAGGGCGTGCCCTTTCGAACGCTTCTCTATCTTCCCGGACATATCATGATCTTCGTCGGTCAGCGTAAGGGACGTGCTTACGCGATGCACAACATTTGGGGCGTCAAGACCCAAAAAGGGGGACGCTATCTGATCGGACGTGCCGTCGTCACCACACTTCACCTGGGCGAACGCTTGCCCGACGTCGATAAAAAATCGCTCTTGATCCACAACATTCGCTCGATGAACATCCTCTTTTGACACACTTGAAAAGTGCCCCATCCATTCTCAATCCTGCAGGGCCAACGCTTCGATGGCCACCCTCTTGCCCCGTTTATGGGTTTTGACATATTCGACGATCATCCCGTGAAAAAGCGCGTAGATCTGCGCTTTAGGAATATTTGGGAAAAGACGGCGTACCCGGGTGTCGTTGATTTTGAGCCCTTCGATCAGCCACGCCTGGATCGCCCGATAGTCGTCGAATTCGTAGCCGAAGGCTCGTAAAAGCGCCGCCGTATAGGCATCCACGACCATCGCCTCTCGATAACAGGCATAGTTGAGAATCGCGTCGGCCGTCTCCTGGCCGATGCCTTTTTTCTCCAGTAGCCAACGGCGATCCACCTCCACTTGAAAAGTTTCGAAATCGCCGAATTTATCGCCGATCGCTTGGTTGAGGAGTTTGAGACGTTTGGCTTTGGTATTGTAAAAGCCGGCAGGTTTGATCGCGTCGCGCAAGAGCCCGTCATCAAGAGCCGCCAATCCTTCGATAGTCGTCGCTTCCAGCGATCGAAGATTTTTCAACGCCTCTTCGACCTTTTGCCAGCGGGTGTTTTGCGTCAAGACCGCCCCGATCACCACTTCGTAGGTCCCGCTATTGGGCCACCACCATGGATCCCTGGCTTGCACGGGCAGATCGCGTTTGGCCAACCCTTCGAGTAGATCGTAGCTATCTTGCATCGACGACCTTTTCAAATCCCTGGACACACTCGTAAGACGTGATCGCTCGGCTCATGCCACCTCCACCATCGCCGGTAGATCGACGCGGTCACCCTCTTCGTAACATTTGATCTTGTACGCCGAAACGGCTCGGCCTTCGATCGACTCCACGACGATCATCTGTAAAATCTTCCTGCATCGACTGGGGACCTCGAATCGACCGGGCAATCCGGTCAAAAATCGTTCGATCGGCACTTTCGCATCCATGCCGATCACGTTGTCACGGCAGCCGGTCAAGCCGATGTCGCTGACGTAGGCACACCCTCCATCGATCACCAGATCGTCGGTCCCCACATGGGTATGGGTACCCACGATCGCTCCCACACGCCCTTTGAGCATCATCAAAAGCGCGCGTTTTTCACTGGTCGCTTCGGCATGCATATCGATGACGATATGATCCACGCCCTCCGTTTCCAATCGGTCGATGCATTCGAGAATTCGCAAGAAAGGATTGTCGACCATCGGCATCCCGTAATGCCCCATCAGATTGACGACGGCCAATCGCTCGCCGCCCACTTCAAAAACTTTGACCCCCTCCCCCGGTACGCCGGAAGGGTAGTTGAGGGGCCGAAGTAGCGGCATCGATCGCAAAAGCCCCACGATCTCCTTCTTGTCCCACGTATGATTGCCGCCGGTCATCGCATCGATACCGCAACCGAATAGCTCTTTGGCGTTCTTTTCGGTAAGGCCGAAACCGTGGCTGGCGTTCTCGTAATTGGCTACGACGAAATCGAGCCCTTCGCTCTCCCGCAACGCGGGGACGAACCGCTTCACCATCGCCCGACCGGGTCGTCCGACGATATCTCCGATAAATCCGATTTTCAACGCGTTATTCCACCTTCCTTTTCAATGATCGATGTGCGAATCGTGTCGCCACAACTTCTTCGGATAATCGAACATAATCGTATGCCCTCGCATTTTGCATGCCGCATCCCACGTTTTGGCATCGAACGCGATACCGACGACTCCGGCGGTCGGAATATTGTCGATCGTGACGTCACCCAAAAGATTGGCCAACATCGTCAACCCGGGATTGTGGCCGACCAGCATCACCCGCTTCGCCTCCTGAGGTAACGCACAGATCAGATAAAGAAGCGTTTGGGGCGACGCTTCGTAGATACTCTCTTTCCAAACGATCCGCTCTTCATCGTACCCCAGCGCCCTTGCGACCGCTTTAGCCGTCTTTTTGGCCCGTTTGGCCGGTGAGGCGACGATCAGATCGGGGCGGACGCCCACGGAGGCCAGATGCTCGCCCATCTTGGGGGCATCCTCTTTGCCCCGTTTGTTGAGGGGGCGATCGAAATCGCTCACCTCCGGATCGTCCCAGCTACTTTTCGCGTGCCTGAGTAAAAATAGTTCCAACATCGTCACTCCTTAACGCACGAGGGACAACGCCCTGTTGGCATTGACTTTGCCGTAGCCGTAATAGTCGTTGAAACCGTCGGTACCGTAAGGTCGATTCCCGATTTTGTCGGCACTACACGCCAACGCATTGTAGACGTTCGCTCGCGTGAGATGAGGATTGGCTTCCAAAAGCTGGGCGACGACGCCTGTCACGAGCGGTGCGGCGGCCGATGTGCCGCCGAATGCGTGGGGGTCGTCGTAGAGTACATAATCATTCACCGACTCCCCGGCATGGCCCATCTGATCGAGCGTGGTCAAGCCAAGATACTCGCCGCCCGGTGCCATCACGTCCAATTCGGGCCCATAAGCGCTATAGGAACTTCGTAGGTCAAATTTGTTGGTCGCACCCACCGCGATCACTTCTGGAATCGACGATTCGTCGTTTCCGATCGGTGCGTTGCCGTTACCTGCCGCGAACACGATGACCGTCCCTTTACCGCCGCGCCCTTGGCGCGCCAGCGTTTCGATCGCCTGCCGTACCGCATCGTCCACGTTACCGCTTCCCCAACTGCAATTGACCACATCCACACCCCACTCCATGGCTTTTTGGAAAGCTTCCACGATATCGTCCGTCGTGACGTACCCTTCGAAGGGAAGCTTGATGAAATAGATCTTCGCTTCGGGCGCCACACCGACGATTCCTAGATCGTTGTTTCTCGCCCCGATGAGGCCGGTCACCTCCGTGCCGTGAGTCGCATTGTCGTCGGGCGGTGTGACATCGGTCGTACCCGTCGCCACGTCGTACGTCGCGACGATGGCTCCTTGCAAATCTTCGTGAGTCGTATCGAGCGCGTCGTCGATGATCGCCACTTTGACCCCTCGGCCCGTCCATCGATGCTCACCGTCCATATGGATCGAGGCATCGGGATCGATCCTATTGCTTTCATAAAAGGTGGGATCGTAGTGGATCCCCCACTGCTGATAATAGAGAGGGTTTGCGGAGAAACTGTGAGATGCCGGCGTGATTGGTAGATCCGTTTTATTGTAATCTTGAAGCGTACATCGAGGGAGGGAAGCGTCCGATGCGCCCCCTCCACAGCCGGAAAAGATCACGAGCGAAGCCATCACCACGCTCCAAAACCCTTGCCTCGCTACCCACCTCATCGCAACCGTACCTTTCTGGCGATATCGGGTTGGGCGAAAAGGACATCGGGCGCATGGTACAGGGCGTTGGCTGCATCGATCGCCGCCTCGGGGGTCGCCGCTTCGAGGAGATACATGCCCGAAAATCCATACTTTTTCACGATCGTCAAACCGAATCGATCCAGATAATTCCGTAGATTTTCGATCGAACGAAATTTGACGATCAGGCGGTTTCCGATAGCAAGTTCATGCCCTCTAGGGTCCAGAAAATGGAGTTTTCCCGTCGTCGATCGCAAAGAGGCTCCTGGTTGCAACGGCTTAAGCGGCACCGCTTGGCCGTCGTTCATATAGTACCAAGGATTCGCCCACGCCATCGAAACGACCAGGCTCGTCCACCACCATCCTTTCATAGCTGCCCTTTCCAAAAAGATACTGCCTATAGAATCGTCACTTCGAGCTTTTTCTCAAGGCTTCCAAAACGGTGGCGATCAGATCGTCGTCGTCCTTGCTACGCGCTTTGAGATACTCTTTCGTGTCGTCATTATACTGCAAGGTGATGTTTTCGTTGTAGTTGCTAATTCTCTCGATCCCTTTTTTGGCCGCCAGCACTTTGATCGTCACAAGATCGAGAAACTGCCTTGTCGGCAAGTCGGGCTTTCCGAAACGATCCTCGATCTCGCTCTCGATTTCCGTCACGTCGTAAGGCTCCTCGCAGGTACTGAGGCGCCGGTAGAGTTCCAGTCGCACCCGATCGTGAGGAATCAGCTCGTCACTCAGATAGGCGGTGATCGAAAGCTTGACCTCCACACTCTTTCTCGCCGGTGCCGCCTCTTGCGTGAGGGTGCGAATGGCATCTTCGAGCATTTTGAGATACAAAGCGTAGCCGATCTGTTTGATATGGCCACTCTGGCTCTCCCCGATCAGATTGCCGCCTCCTCGAATCTCCAAATCGTGATAGGCCAGCACCGCGCCGCTGCCAAGATAACTGTGGCTCTCCAGGGCGAGTAGCCGTCGTTTGGCCGCTTCGCTGAGGGCCTCTTTGTTTTCGACGAGGAAATAGCAATACCCCTCCACTTTGCCGCGCCCTACACGACCGCGCAACTGGTGCAGATCGGCCATCCCGAATCGATCGGCCCCGTCGACGAGCATCGTGTTGACTTTGGGGAGATGGATGCCCGATTCGATGATGGACGTGCTCAGGAGTAGATCGTATTCGCCCGCTTCGAAACGGAGCATCTCCTTTTCGGTTTGAGCCGCCGTGATTTTGGAATGAAGGATCAAAATCCGCAGATCGGGTAGGATCTCCAGAAGTTCACGCTTTTTGCTCTCGATCCCGGCGATGGAGTTGTAGACGTAAAAGATCTGCCCCCCGCGTCTCAATTCTCGTAAAATCGCCTCCTTGATCACCGTCTCGTCGAAACTTTTGACGAAAGTGCGCACTCCTTTGCGCTCCTGGGGCGGTGTCCGCAATTCGCTGTAACCTTTGATTTTACTCAACGCCATATTGAGGCTACGGGGAATCGGCGTAGCGCTCATACTCAACACGTGCACATCCGCACTCATCTGTTTGAGCGCCTCTTTTTGTTTGACGCCGAATTTATGCTCTTCGTCGATGACGACAAGCCCCAGATCGGCGAAGGATAGACCGAGCAGGGCGTGGGTTCCTACGATCAGGTCGAGATCGCCGCTTTGCAGTTTCGTGGCGATCTCGCGTTTTTGTTTGGCACTCGTGAAACGGTCGAGTTTGGCGATACGCACGCCAAAAGGTGCCAGTCGCTCGGTGACGCTTTTGAAGTGCTGGGCGCTGAGCAAAGTCGTCGGTACGACGAAAGCGGCCTGATACCCCGACTTGACGACGGCCAAGATCGCGTTCATCGCCACTTCGGTCTTGCCGAATCCCACATCGCCACTGAGTAGCCGGTCCATCACCCGACCGCTGGAGAGATCCGAAAAGATCGCCTCCACCGCTTCGACTTGATCGGGCGTGTACTCGAATCCTGCCGCTTCGCGAAACTGGGTCAGCTCAGGCCAGTCGGTACGGATCACCGCCCCTTCGATCAGCATCCGCTTGGCCGAGAGATTGACGATTTCACCGGCGATGGCGAAGAGTTTTTCTTTCACCTTGGCTTTGAGCCGGCCAAAGCCTCCTTTCCCCAGACGATCGAGGACGGGTACGCTCCCCCCTTCGGCGATGTAGCGGTCGATCATCTCCAAATTCTCCACCGGCAGCAGGAGCGACTCGTCGTTTTGGTAGACGATTCTCACGAAATCTCGCGTCGCACCCAAGACTTGCTGCGGTGTGATCTCTTTGAAAATCCCGACTCCGTAATTTTCGTGTACGACGTAATCGCCCGGTTTCAAATCGTCCAGCAAGATCGTGGGACGTTTTTTCGCTCTTTTTTTGAAAGGTTTGTTCAAAGAGACGACGATCGACGTGGGCGTGAGAAGGTGGACGATCCCCTCGGCTTCGACGATCCTGGCTCTTGAAAGCTCTTTGATGGGTGCTCGACGTACCAGTGCGTCGTTTTGTGCGATGATGACCAACTCTTTGTCGGGATGCTGTTCGCAGATCGCGTCCACATGGATCGGCTCGATCCCTTTGACACGTTCGCTTCTTGGCACCACCGGTCGATCGAAGCGTGCTTTCGGCAACGCTTCGAGGGCGTGTTCGTACCCAAAATCGATCGCCTCGTCCATCGGTTTGGCCAATACCGCCTTTTTACCGGCCATCACATCGTGGGCGTGCTCGTGCAAATACCAAAAACCCAAAGACGAGGCATCCTTGACGAAGACGTCGCAAGGACTCCGCTCGCACCGTTGTTGCAAAGCTTCGAACGCCTCGAACGACAATGAAAAGAGGGCGGGAGCCACTTCGACGCTTTCGATCTCCTCGTTTTTGTCGGATTTTTGGGTCTCGACTTCGAAAGTTCGGATACTCTCGATTTCGGTATCGAAAAGTCCGATTCGCCAAGGTCGTGCCTCGAAAGGACTGAAGATATCGACGATATCTCCTCGAATCGAAACTTCGCCGGGCGCTTCGACGACATCGACGAAGGTGTATCCCCATGCGTAGAGACGCTCTTTGAGGTGCGATAGATCGATCTCGTCCCCGAAAGAGAGGGTGAAGCCCTCTAAAAGTTCAGGTTTCGGTAGGGGATAAAGAAGCGTATGGAAAGGGGCGATCAATAGCGCTCCGGGATGGGCGTAAAAATGTGCCAACGCCCGATTGAGCGCCAACAACTCCTCACGCCAACTCCGTAAATCTTCGCCGAACGTCGCCCGAAAATCGGGGAGCCGCACCGCTTCGATGCCCAACACCGCCGCGACGGCCTGGGCATTGACCGCCTCTTTATCCTCTTCGACGACGACGATGTCGGGACGCTCCTCGCTGCTTGCTAGATAGTCGTATAGATTGGCTTCGATCATTCTCTATTCACCTTGATAGCTTCGATATCGCCATCACAACGGCCCGTTGCCGAGATGTCGACTTCGATGGCCCATAGATCGCCCTCGACCCATCCCACCACATAGATCTCTTGGGCATGGATATCCCCTCGGACGACACCGCCTTTGGCCACGATGACGTAGCTCGCGGCGTCGATATCACCCACGACTTCCCCGTCCACATGGACACCTCCGCGACTCTTTATCGATCCGTTCACCGTGCTGCCCGGGGCGACGATGGTGGTAGCGTTTGTCGAGCCACGTGGCTCATCAATGCGATCAAAGATTCCCATGGTACCTGTTTTACCTTTTTGAATATGGTGCGATAGTTCGCCTTCTCCCATCCTATGAAATCGTACGGATTGAGGGGGCGATTCAAAAAACGAATTTCGTAATGAAGATGGGGCGCGGTGCTACGTCCCGTATTGCCGCTGATACCGACGATATCGCCTTTGACGACCGTATCGCCTCGCTTGACGGCCACCTTTTTCAGATGGCCGTAATAGGTCTTGAATCCGAATCCATGATCGACGATGACCAGATTGCCGTAACCGCTGCGTCGATGATAGCCGGCGAACTCCACCACACCATCCGCGGTAGTCCATACCGGTTTGCCATGCTTGGCCCGTAAGTCGATCCCTCCGTGAAACTCCCTGCGGTGGGTGATAGGATGGCGACGCCAGCCGAAGGCACTGGTGATCCCCTCCATCGGTAGCGGTGCGCCGTTGGGCACGATGGCGAAGAGTAGCCCCAGTTGGGCCGCCGAGAGGGTGACGTTCGCCAGGCGGGTCGAAGTGGAAAAACCCGTCTCCGGCTTCTGACCGACGAAAACTTCCAGATCCGCCAAACGCTCTCCAAGCCGCTCCAGCGACGCCTCCTTTCGAGAGATGGCCGCCCCCAACGTGGCGATACGCTTCTTTTGCTGAGAGATATGACGTTGTAGCACGCTTTGGCGGAGTTTCGCCTCTTCATAAGCATCTTCGAGCCACCGCAGATAGAGCCAAGTGGCGACGCCAAGAGCCGCCAGTGCCAACACTCCGCCGATGAAAAGCCATTTGAGCAATTGGCTCAGACGATATTGGCGAAACCCTTCGACATCGGTGATAGTGACGAGAAAGCGATGCTTCATCCCACCTCTTCGATTCGACGCAAAAAGGCTTCGGCCACATGGAAAGAGCCGAAGACCAGATAGTCGCTATCGGGAGAGACCCTGTCAAACGCTCCTACCTCGTAGCCCAAGGCGTGGGCGATCGTGAGAAGTTTGCGTCGATCCATCGCCCGTTCGTCGTCTATTTCGATCACTTCGAGACGTCGGGCGATCGGTTTCAGGGCCGATAGCACGCCTTCGACATCTTTGTCGGCCAAGGCGTTGTAGACCAGGAGCCGTCGCTCACCTTTTAGCGCTTCTGCCACGGCCTGGGCCCCCAACGGATTGTGCCCCACATCGAGAATCACCCGCTCGCCGATGCGTTCGAAGCGCCCCCGCAACTTGAAACGTTTCAACGCTTCCCAAGAAGCCTCACCCCTTTGCGACAATCGATAGGCCGCGACCGCGGTTTCGGCGTTTTGACGCAGGAAGCTGGGCCAACGCATCCTTTCGGCCACGGTAGCCACGCCTTCTCGTTCTCTCTCTTCGATCACCTCTTCGGTCCTGTAGATGACCGCGCCTTTGTCGGCGGCGATGCGGGCGGCGACTTCGTAGACCTCCTCGTAGGGCTGGGGGGCCAGCAGGGCCCGCTTGTCGATACTGCGCAATTTCGTCGCGGCGATACTTTCGATTTCGTCTCCCAAAAAAGCCTGATGATCCAACCCGATGGGTGTGACGACACTCAAGCCTTTGGGCACGACGTTGGTCGCGTCGAATTCGCCGCCCAATCCCGCTTCCAAAACGATGACGTCGCACCCTTCGAACGCCACCAAGGCAAGAAGGGTCGTATATTCGAAGTAACTGAGCGCCTCCGCCATCTCCGATGGAAGCCACATCCGCAACTTTTCGTGGGCTTGCTCCAACGACGAATCGGAAGCCTCCTCGCCGTCGATCCACACCCGTTCATTGAAACGTAGAATATGCGGAGAGGTGTAATGCCCCACCCGAAGACCGGCGGCATGAAGCATCGTCGCAAGCATCCGCCCGGTACTCCCTTTGCCGTTGGTCCCCACCAGATGAACCACCTGCCCCAAAGAGAGTCGTGGAGCCACGGCGGCATAGGCTCGAGGCATCCGTGAAAGATCGATACGATCGTAATAGAGAGGTTTGGTGGCCAAAAAAGATTGCAAAGACATCTTAGGCAGTGATCTTGTTCCTTCCACTCTCTTTCGAAGCGTACAGGTTCTCGTCGGCTTTTTTCAACATCTCGTCCACGCTACCGGACGATGAGCGGTCGGCCACTCCCCCGCTGATCGTGATGGGAATCCGTACCCCTTTGTACATGAATTTACTCTTCTGTACCACTTCACGAAGTTTTTCAGCAAAACGCATCGCGCCTTGCCGATCCGTTTTGGGAAGTACGACCAAAAACTCTTCGCCTCCCCAGCGTCCGACGAAGTCGACCTCCCGACTGTATCGTCGAAGCATCTTTCCGAAAGAGGCGAGAATCACGTCTCCCGCGTCGTGGCCATACGTATCGTTGACCGATTTGAAGTGGTCGATATCGAAAAGCACGACGGAGTAGTCGTCCTTGTATCGTTTGTAGGCCGCTTCCTGCTTCTTGATGAAATCGTCGATGGCGCGGCGGTTGGGTAGCTTGGTCAACGTGTCGGTGCCCGCCTTCTTGCGCTCTTTGCGCAGCGCCTCTTCCAGCACCCTCACCCTTTGACGCAATTCGGCGATCTCCTCCTTACTGTTGCGCATCTCTTCGCCCAATATTTTGGTTTCGCTCTCCAACGAGGTGGCGATCGCGAGAAGCTTTTGGTGAATGATTTCGAAAGAGTCGCTTTTGAGATCGACGTCGCCCAACTCCCCTTGGATCTTGGTGATGGCGTCGATATTGCTCTCCCCGCAATCGATCACCCGCACCAACGCCTGGTTGATATGCTCGATGATGGAATCGAGCTCCGTCATCTGAGTCGTCACCGCTTTTTTGTCCAGTTCGATCCGCTTCTTGATCATATGGCGGATATCTTCCACCATCGCTTGGGAAGTGAGCAACTCGGGGTTGGCCCGGATCTGGGAACTGATCGTCGCGATTTCGTCGTTCATCCCGGAAGCGATCGAGGGTGCCAACGCCGCCGAAAGGACCTGGGCGATCACCGCATAGTCACCGCCCCCTTTGGAATAGGTGCGCAGACACGAGACCATCTCCTCCACGATCGTCCGCAAATCGGAGCTATCCGAAATGTCGCAATATTTCGAAAGTTTTTTGAGAAAACTGTCGTCGTACTCCATGACGAAACGATTCCAACGCTCCCTGATCGCATCCACCTCATCCTTCGTCAAATAGGAGGCCATCTTTTTAAGATCGCTTTCGGCCAATTGCGCCGCCTCTTTGTCGTGCAGCAGAGAGATCGCTTGCAGCAGACGTTTGACCAGCAAGACATAGGCTTGGATCAATTCCGAACTCTTCTCGGGGTTGGCACGAATCACTTCCGATGCCAGATACTGGACCAGTTGATCCACCGTGCCCACATGCCGGTCGCGCAGTCTCCTCTGTAACTCGGGAGGAAGTCGTTTGAGGTATTTCTCCAGTTGTTGACAATCTTCCAAAATGACATTGGCTCTCTTCGCTTGGTGACAGAAGATTTCGGCGTAAATTTCCGGGGTGAGTTGCAAACCGCGTGATTTGATCTCGTGCAGCGATTCGCGAATGATTTCCTGGATGGTCATGGACGAGCTCCTCGAAGCATGATGCGTGATATGAAAGCGTCGAGCGCTTTGGCCGAACCGTTTTTGATCGCCTGGAATCGTAGAGCATCCGAAATGATCGCTTTCGGCTCGATCGGAAAGTCGTAGAAACCTGTCACCGTCTCCGTGCCAGTGCTGTCGGGCGTCGCGTAACGGATCGTAAGGGTCACTTTGGCCCGATAGTAGATGGCGTATCCGTTGACGTCGTATTGGATCGGCGTGAAAGCGACGTTACCGAATTTCACGTGCAGAATCGTCGTCGCTTTTTTCTTGTCGGCGATGCGCGCACCGAAGCGACTGACGATCGCTTCGTTGAGGGCGTCTTTGACCAGTACGGCGTTTTCAGGGTCTCTGAGATAGACTTCCACATCGGTGTAGATCCGATCGGTGAAAACTTTCCGCGTATAGGTCGTCGCGGGTCTGTAGCCGCATCCTGCACTCACGAACGCCAGCAACGACAACGGCATCACCCATGGCGCATGGAGTGACGAAAATGTGAAAAAGGCCGCCAAATATTTTCGCCACACCCTACTTCCCACGATCCTCTCCTTGTTTATTTGACGACCAGATTGACCAGTTTGCCGGGAACGACGATACTCTTGACGATCGTTTTACCCTCGATCCACTTGGCGACGGCGGCTTGGGCGGCTTCGAGGATCGTCTCTTTCGAAGCGTCCGGTGCCACTTCGATCTGACCGCGAGGCTTGCCGTTGACGGAGACACCCATCCCGACGCTCTCGACGGCGAAGACTTCCTCTCGCATCTCGATCAAGCCAAAATTGTTCCTTTCGAAGAGGCGTTCACTCAATTCCCAAGCGATGTGGGGCACGATCGGCTCCAAAAGGTTGAGCAACACCCATACGCCCTCTTGCCAGACGGCGGCGTCCTCTTGCTTGTCCAAAGCGTTGAGTGCCTCCATACACGCGGCGATCAGCGTATTGAAAGAGAAGCGTTCCCGATAGACCTCTTCCCCCCGTTTCAAAGCTTCGTAAACTTTTTTGCGCGCCTCTTTGGCGGGCCGGGGGAGGGCGTCATGGTCGATCGCGGGGAGCGTCGGGGTAGGCGCCACTTTCGTCGCCCGATCCCAAAGCTTGCGCAGGAAGCGAAACGCCCCTTCCACCCCGCTGTCGCTCCACTCCAACTCCTGGGTCGGCGGAGCGGCGAAAAGGATGAAGAGTCGCGCCGTATCGGCCCCATATTTGGCGATCAACGCGTCCGGATCGACGACATTGCCTTTGGATTTGCTCATTTTGGCCCCATCTTTGAGGACCATTCCCTGGGTGAGTAGCCGATCGAAAGGCTCGTCCACGGCCACGTATCCCAGATCACGCAACACTTTGGTGAAAAATCGGGCGTAGAGCAGGTGCAAGATCGCATGTTCGATCCCGCCGATATATTGATCGACGCTCATCCAGTAGTCGGTATCCTCTTTGGTGAAAGGTACCTCTTCCCAATGTCGCCTGGGCGTCGTATAGCGCAGGAAATACCAGCTACTTTGTACGAAAGTATCGAGCGTATCGGTCTCCCTGGTCGCTTCGCCACCACATTTGGGGCATCGGCACCGTTTCCATGTCGGGTGCTTCTCCAGCGGATTGCCCTCGCCGGTGATCTCCACATCTTCTGGTAACGTCACGGGTAGATTGGCTTTCGCTTCGGGTACGACGCCACAGTTTGGGCAGTGGATCATCGGGATCGGTGCCCCCCAGTAGCGTTGTCGGCTCACGCCCCAATCTTTGAGTCGGAAATTGATCACTTTTTTGCCAAGTCCCTCCTTTTCGAACCAAGCCATGATCGCCTCTCTGGCCTCCTGGCCGAAGAGTCCGTCGAATCTACCGCACCCTTTGACGACACCGTCTTCGGTATAAGCCCCATCCGTAGGCAACTCGCCCTCTTTGGGGAAAACGACCGGTTTGATTGGTAGGCCATACTTTTTCGCGAAGTCGTAATCGCGGCTATCATGGGCCGGCACGGCCATGACCGCCCCGCTTCCGTACTCCATCAAGACGAAATTGGCGCACCATACCGGCACCTTCTCTCCCGTGATCGGATGGATCGCTTCGATCCCCAAAGCGACCCCCTCCTTTTCGGCCATATTGCGCTCGCGCACCGGCATACGGCGCATCCTTTCGATCGCGGTTTTGACCGAGGCATCCAACGCGCCTTTTGCCAGTAAAGCGTCGACCAAAGGGTGTTCGGGGGCGACGGCGGCATAAGTGACGCCACAAATCGTATCGGGCCGCGTCGTGAAGACTTCGAAAGCGTCGATTCCCGTCTTTTGGGCACTCGCCCCATCGAGACGGAAGGCGAATGCCAGACCGACGCTCTTGCCGATCCAGTTGCGCTGCATCGTCACGACCTGTTGGGGCCACCCTTGCTCCAATTTTTTCAAATCCTCAAGAAGCTCTTCGGCGTAGTCGGTGATCTTGATGTAGTACTGGTACATCTCTTTTTGGACGATCGGCGTATCGCAACGCCAGCAACATCCGTCGATCACCTGCTCGTTGGCCAAGACCGTCTGATCGTGGGGACACCAGTTGAGATACCCTTTTTTACGGTAGACGAGCCCTTTTTCCCACATGTCGATGAAAAAGGCTTGCTCATGTTTCGTATAGAGCGGGTCGCACGTCGCGAACTCCCTTTCTTTGGAAAAGCTGAGTCCGAGTGACGCCAACTCCTTGCGCATGTAGTCGATGTTTTCGTAAGTCCACTTCTTCGGATGGACCTTTTGTTTGATCGCCGCGTTTTCGGCGGGCAGGCCCAGCGAGTCAAAGCCCATGGGGTG
>CAZORY010000009.1:0-20349 GCA_964582435.1 uncultured Campylobacterales bacterium | reverse complement strand
GGCCTCATCGAATCGCTGCTGACCCTCTCCTTCCTTGACGAAATGAGCGGCACCAAAGGCAACGCCAACAAAGAGGCCGTCGCTCTGGGGGCGGGCAACGCCACGTGTGGACTCTTCGGTGCGATGGCCGGCTGCGCGATGATCGGCCAGAGCATCATCAACTATACCTCCGGCGGACGAGGGCGTCTTTCGGGAGTGACCGCGGCGGTGCTACTGATCCTTTTCGTCGTCTCCCTCAGCGATATCATCGGCCAGATCCCTATCGCCGTACTGGTGGGCATCATGTTCATGGTCAGCTTCGAAACCTTCGAATGGGCCAGCTTCGAGCGGCTACGAAAAATGCCCAGAACCGACGCTTTCATCCTGGTCACCGTCACCGTCGTGACGATATTCACCGACCTGGCGATGGCCGTGATCATCGGTGTCATCATCTCCGCTTTGGTCTTCGCTTGGCAACACGCCAGGGTCTACACCCGTACCTACCAAGAAAACGGTCGTAAAATCTACGAATTCGACGGCCCCCTGTTTTTCGGCTCCGCCCAAGCCTTTTTGGATCAGTTCGACGTCGCCGGGGATCCCGATGACGTGGTGATGGATTTCAAACGCGCCCGCGTCATGGACAGCAGCGGGGTCGAAGCGATCGACAAAATCACGAGGCGTTACGAGGAGGCCGGCAAAAAGCTGACGATACGCCACCTCAGCGAGGATTGCAAGAAACTCCTTCAAGCCGCCGGCAAATATTGTACCTACGAAGAGGACGATCCCACCTACAAAGTGGCCGTGGACCACGAAATGTACGAAAAAGCGGCCAATCGATGACCCAAAACGAGTTCGAACGTGCGATCGCGACGCTAAGAAAAGAGTTTCCGACATGGGAAGCGCCTGCCAAACAATTCGACGATTGCAGCTCTCGGACCCCTTTCGACATCCTCGTGTCGGTCATTTTGAGTTTTCGCACCCGAGACGAAACGACACGGCAAGCCAGCCATCGGCTTCTAGCCATCGCCCATACGCCGGCGACGATGGCCGATCTACCCGTCGCAACGATCGAAAAGGCGATCTACCCCGTGGGGTTCTGGCGCAAAAAAGCGCGCACCATCCATGCCGTGTGCCAAACGCTGCTGCAAGAGTATGGCGGGGAGGTACCCGACGACGCCTCGGCACTGCTCGCCCTTCCGGGTATCGGCCCCAAAGCGGCGGCGATCGTGCTAGAACGCGCCTTCGGACACGCCGTCGTCGCCGCCGACACCCATGTGCATCGCATCCTCAACCTCTGGGGCTATCTAGAGACCGCGACCCCGGAAGCGACCCAAGCGCTACTCAACGAACGCCTCGACGACGATCTCAAAAGAGGGCTCAACCGCCTTCTCGTCGCTTTTGGACAAGCGATCTGCCGCCCAAGACATCCTCGCTGCGACGCCTGTGCGCTTGCCTCGTCGTGCCGAAACTTTCAAAAAGCTTGAAATTTCGCACTCGATGAAGAAATTTTTCACGCTCTTTTCAAAAATATCCTACAATGACGTCATTCCTATCAAAGGTCGTCCATGTCCGTAGGTAAAACCCTAGCCATCTTCTTTATCCTACTTTTCGTAGGTATGCAGCTCATTCCCGTCGATCGCGACAACCCCAAAAGCGATCCCTCTTTGGAGATTCAAGCGCCGGCGGAGGTGAAAGCGATCTTCGTGCGCTCCTGTTACGATTGCCACTCCAACCAGACCCGATGGCCTTGGTACAGCGCCATCGCACCGGCCAAATGGTTCATCGCCCGCGATGTGCATGTAGGCCGTCAATGGCTCAACTTCAGCGAATGGGGCAAATACGACGCCGCCAAAAAAGAGAAACTCAAGGCGATGATCTTCAAAGCGGTGGGATTGGCGATGCCGCTAGGCACCTACGTCAAACTCCATCCCGATGCGAAACTCAGCAAAGAGGATAGAGAGACGATCCGCCGATGGACAGGTATCGATCCGGAAGCGATCATGAACGACCCCAAAAAGTATCTCTACTGAAATGTTGACCGATACGACGATCAAAATCGTTCTCTACGCCCATATCCTCTCCGCCACCGCCTGGGTGGGCGGCTCTTTGCTCCTGTTCGCGCTCGGTATCTTGCTGCGCGACAAAGCGGCCCAAAAAGCAGTCTACGCTCACTTGGGACCGATCTACGGCTACTTCGAAACTTTCTGGCTGATTCTCCTTTGGGCGACCGGGTTGACGATGTTCGTGCATTTCGACTTTTATCATATTCTCACCCAAGCGTCCGATTCGGAACTGGCCCGACTGATGCATACCAAACTCATGATCGTCGGCGCCCTGACGCTGCTGACGATCGTCCATATGACGATCGCGTTCAAAACCCACGGGATCGAACGCACCACGATCCAAAACATCGTCTCCCGCGGCAGTTCGATGCTTATCTTTTTCCTCAACCTCGTCATCGTCTGGTACGCCATCGGTATCAGAGACAACTTATGAAAAAAATCTACGAAGATGCCGATATCTATATCGAATGGGAACCTAGTGAAATTCCTTGGGTGAAGATCTTCACCCAAGAGCCCTACAAAGAGTTGAGCGACTGCCCGGATAGGATCGCGAACAAGCTATGGCAGATCGCCTTGATCACGGAAAAAGCGATGATCGACTATTTCGAACCCGACAAGATCAATATCGCCTCGTTCGGCAACTACACGCCGAGGGTCCATATCCATGTGATGGCTCGTTTCACGAAGGACAGTTTTTTCCCCGAACCGATGTGGGGGACCAAGCAACGCGAAAGCGATCTTCACCTTCCCGATGTCGGGCCCTTCGAAGAGTCGCTTCGCCATACGATCGAAGAGAGGATACGATGACGCATACGATCGGAGCCCTTCTGACACATACTCGATGGATGGGCCAAAACGCCTACGACGTCGCGAACGTCAACACGCCAAACCATATCGCGACCCGCGACGTGCCCACCGGCAGCGACACCCTTTCGTCCGTACCGACGGGCCGCCCCACCGACCTTACCGATAAGCTGGTCGAGCAGATCGTCATTTCGGATGGTTTCGAAGCGCAAGCACCGGTCGTCCGCACGGAAGACGAAATGCTCGGTACGTTATTGGATCTGAAAGGATAGCCTGATGGATAGTTCGTCTATCGGCCACAGCGGCATGCTGATGCAACAGATCGCCATCGAAACGATGAAAAAAGCGATGGATACGCAAGCTCGCGCAATCTTGAGCGCTCTGCAAAGCGACGGTGTGTCGCGTCTACAATCTTCCCCTCCCGCAAACGTCGATGTCCCTTCATTGACGGGCCTTGGACGATACCTCGACCTCAAAGCCTAAGACGTCTTACGACACCACCTTCTTGAGCAACGCCACCGTCTCTTCGAAAGGAACGGGCCGGCGAGCCTCTTGCCTCAAAAAATCCTCGAGAGCCTCCTTTTTCGCCAACGCTTCGTCCAACTGCGGATCGCTTCCTCGCTGATAGGCGCCGATTCTCACCAACATTTCGTTCTCGCTCAAAAGCGCCAGCAGCTGCCGAAACTTTCTAGCCGCCGCCAGATGCTCGGGGGTCGTCACGTCACCGATGACCCGAGAGGCGGAGGAGAGGACGTCCACGGGCGGGTAGATACCTTTGTCGGTCAATTCCCGGCTCAATACTATATGACCGTCGAGGATACTACGACTCTGATCGGCGATCGGATCGCTCAAATCGTCGCCCTCCACCAATACCGTGAAAAAAGCGGTGATGGAGCCTTGCCCCTCCTCTTTGCCGGCCCGCTCCATCAATTGAGGAAGAATGGTCAACGACGAGGGCGGATAGCCTTTGGAGGTAGGCGGCTCCCCAAGGGCCAATCCGATCTCACGCTGGGCCATCGCGAAACGCGTCACCGAATCCATCATGAAAAGCACGTCGTGGCCTTGGCGCTTGAAATATTCGGCGACGCTCATCGCACTGAAAGCCCCATACTTACGCATCAACGCACTGTCGTCGCTGGTAGCGACGACAATCACCGTATCGCTCAGATCGCCTCCTAGGTTTTTGGCGATGAATTCAGGTACTTCCCGGCCTCGCTCACCGATCAGTGCCACCACCTTGATCGTCGCGACGCTGCCTTTGACGATCATGCCCATCAGGGTCGATTTGCCGACACCGCTCCCGGCGAATATCCCGACCTTCTGCCCTTTGCCGCTCGTTAGCAATCCATCGATACTTTTGACGCCTACGCTAAAAGGCTCGTCGATCAAGCCTCGTTTCATCACCTCCATCGGCGCTTTCATGATCGGCTCGTAATCTTCGGTCACAATCAGCCCTTTGCCGTCGATCGGGTGCATGAAAGGATCCACGACCCGGCCGAGCAGACCCTTGCCTACGGGAATTTCAAGACCCCGATCGTTCAGAAGCACCCGATCCCCCACTCGCATCCCTTCGATGAAGCCGAAAGGCGTGATCGTGAAACTATCGCTCCCCAGTGCCGTCACCATCCCCAAACGCCGGCCATTTTCCGAAAGAATCGTCACGCTTTGGCCGATGCTCACTTTCAAACCCGTCGCGACGATGGCGTTGGCGCCGATGCTTCGGATCGTACCGTAAGCGGGTGAGAGGGAGAGACCTTTGGCCCGCTTTCTGAGCGATTTGAGGGGCATCGGCCTCGGCCTTTCAGTAGCGAGGCCGCAAAGGTGCGTTGACCATGCTCATGAACTCCTCCCGCGTTTTGGCATCTTTTTTGAAAAGGCCGCGAAGAGAGGAGGTGACGGTCGTGGAATTGATCTTCTCGACGCCGCGCATCTCCATGCACATATGGCGTGCTTCCAACACGACCGCCACCCCTTTGGGCCGGATCGTTTCGACGATCGCGTCGGCGATCTGCTCCGTCATCTGCTCCTGAATTTGCAGTCGTCTGGCGAAGATGTTGACCATTCGCGGAATCTTGCTGAGCCCCACGACCTTCCCTTCGGGAATATAGGCGACATGCGCCCGTCCTATGATCGGCAGCAGGTGATGCTCGCACATCGAGTAAAACTCGATATCCCGCACCAATACCATTTCGTCGTTGCTACTTTCGAATAGTGCGTCGTTGAGCACCTTCTTAGGATCCAGTCGATACCCTTCACACATATGCATGAACGCTTTGTAGACCCGATGGGGCGTCTTTTGGAGCCCCTCCCGTTCAGGATCCTCTCCAATCAGTTCCAAAATCGTTTTGACGGCGTTTTCGAACGTTTGCGCTTTGTTGTCGGACATACTCTTCTCTTTGGGATAGTTTCTTGGAAGTATAGCGATTTTTGCGTAAAATAGGACTCAAAAAGCTTGTTCATGCGATACACCATACTCTTGCTCACCTCCATGCTGCTTACGCTAAATGCCGGGGAATGCGTGCGGATAGAGGCTCTTTACGCACCCTCTTTGCAAACCTGCATCCAAGAAGCGGGCCCCGCCCCTATCGACGTCGCCTCCTGCTACGATCGAGAATTACGACGATGGGACAAAAAACTCAACGACGCCTATCGGAAATTCAAACGGACGATCCCACCCGAGAGGATTCGAAACCTCGTCAAGGTCCAACGCGCGTGGATCGCCTACAGAGACGCCAAATGCGGGTTTTTCTACGACAAATATAGCGGCAGCGGGGGACTGGCGGATGCCGCCAAGTGTCGACTCGATATGACGATCCAACGTACCCAAGAACTCCTATTCGGTACGCCTTGATCGAGGATCGTCGGCCTTCCCTCCTTCTTATTCATATTGGTTGATGATAGAAATCAATATTTCTTAACACTATTTTAAGATCCGAATATATATCATATTTATTAGAAGCGGGGGTGCGGGTGCAGCCCGGGACGCCTCGCTATTCGGATCAAGGAGTAGCGGATGAGAAGTTCAATGTTTGGGAAGTGGGGGAAATTGTTGATCGCTTCGGCGATCCTCGCAGGATCGGCGGGATTTGCCGACACCTCGAGCGAAAACTCGTTGACCGATATGCTCAAAACGTTCGCCGAACAAGCGCTCAAAGAGGCGGCCGACGAAAAGCTCGGCGACATTACCGGCAAAACACGAGGCGCGATCGAAGAGGTCAAACTCCTTGAAAGAAGGGGCAATCGTATCGTCCTCGAGGTACGCTACGAAGGGGTCAAAAAACATGACGGCGTTTATATCAAAGGGGAGGTTCTCTATGGCGGCGAACCCCTGGAAGGGTTTCGCTCCAGCCTAGGACAGGTACGCCATAAAAATGGAACGGTCCGACTGATCATCTCCCAAGAGAGCGCTGCGACACAATCGGCGGAAAACGATGAATGGGGCTTGATGGAGACCGACAACGCCAACGCAGGGGCGCCGACCATCTTTTCCGACCAGATCAAACTCTATATGGTGAGAGAAAACGATCCGGAAACAAAATTCGGCGTTTTACTCTTCGACCTACCTAAAACATGGAACGGTACCGACACTCCCGATGCGACGTCGACCGCATCGAGCGACACGGCCCAAAAGGATCAGAACGAAGAGAGCGTCGCCTTGGAAGAAGGGGAAAGTGAGCACAACAAGACATCGAACACCCCCGTTTTCATTCCGGCCGGCACCGTGCTCAAACCACTGCCCGTCAAGAAGATCCCCGTGAAGCAATCCTCGCCCAAACCGGCAGGCCCGAACGTATCGACGACCCCTAAGCCGATACATATGCCGGGGCCGATCCTGTTCACCAAAGGCACCTATTCGCTCTACGAACATGCGAAAGATGCGATCTGGCGATCGGCTGCCGGCAAGCTGCCCTTTCCAGGTCCGGACAATGACCCGAGAGGGTTCGTCCGCCTTCTACCCAAGGGCCATATCAGCCCCCGCAACAATATCGCTTTACAGATGATCGAAACCCATCCGCAATACAAACCCTACGGATGGATCAGGGGCGATTTTCCGCCTATGACGTTGAAGGCCAAAAGCCGATTCAAAGCCGTCGTCGGATTTTTGCAAGGCTCCAAATCGTCAGGTGCCGTCGTCACCATCCTCCTCAAGTCGGGGAAAAGCGGCCGCGCCATCAAGCGGCTACATATCCGCCCCGACCACTACCGGCCCATTTCGGTCGATCTCTCACCCTGGCGAGGGAAAACCGTCGTACTCTCCTTGCATGTCTCGGCAGGCAAAAGCAGTGCCCAAGACTGGGTGGTCTGGGTCAAGCCAAGAATCGTCGCGGAGTGATCGATGCGTGCTGAACTTTTTACCCAAGCCATCCTCGCCGCCACCCTCCTGACGGCAAGTTTGGCGGACAATCCTTCGCTGCGACTACCGCTAAAGCCGCTCTTCCCCGTCTCCTCGACGCCAAGCACTCAAACGTTGCATCCTATATCTCTCAAGCCGATCAATCCCGGCAAACTGCATATCGTCATCCCGAAAACCGGGAAAATAGCTTCGCCGGAAGGTCCCGATCTCGCCAAACGTCTCGACCTGGTGGATATCGTCGAAGATGAAGCGACACTCGCGGCATTGGACACCGTCGTCGGATGGGACATCCACCGCATCGTCCAGGACAAGAAAGCGCCCAACTACTTCTACTACGTCCCCTCTCGCTTTCTGCTCGAGTACGATGAAGAGGGTTACGGCCTCTACGTGCAATACAATAGCAGCGAAAAAGAGGGGGATGCCTCCGTGTTGATCACCGCACATCTCGCGGCACCCTACAAAACGGGCGATATCTCCTTGCTGAAAGCGATGTTGCGCCACACGATGGGACTTACCGACAAAGTTCCCCTCAAAATCAGGGCGATTCAACCGACGGACGTCGAACTGGACGTCGAAACGCTGTCGACGGGATTGTCGATCCCCAAAGAGCGTATCGCGGTCCAACTACCCGGCTCTTTACGGGACACGATGACACTCACCATGCGCCTGACACCCGACGAAACGGAAGAGGTACTCGCACTACTCTCGGGCGCGGGCCTCTCGGGCAACGTCGTCGTCAAAGTCCAAGAGGGGTCCCTGACGATACCTTTCCATTTGACCTACACGGAGTTCGCCGGCGACCCCATTCCCGAAATCTCGGAGTGGGCGAAGGGGAAAAGCATCGCGAAGGTCACCAACGTCACCCCTTTTCCCGTGACCCTTCGATCGATCGACGCGTACGTGAACACTCCCAAGGGGCCCGCACTGGTCTCGAAAGCGCTCAAACGCACCTCTGCGATAGCGCCCCATAAGGCCAGACCCTTCAAACTTCCTTCGGCTAGAGAGCTCTTCGGGCGCCAACCGTTGATGGCTTGGTTCGATATGCGCCTGGAGACCGAGTGCGAACCCTGTCTCAAAAAGATCGACGAAGAGGTGCGCTCGGGCATTGCCCTCAATCCGCTGGAAAACCTCTCCTTCGAGGCGATTCCTTCGGTTTTCGAAAAATATGGCATCTACAAAATAAGGCTCAAAGTCAAGACGCCCTATTTCACCAAAAAGGCGAACAAAATCGCCATCAAAGAGATCGAATTGACCAAAGAACATCACCGCGACGAAACCCTACGAATCTATATGCCTCCGATCAAAGAAGGCAGTGAACCGCTGCTGTTCAAATACAAGATCACGCTGGTGCTAGAGAGCGGGGAGATGGTCGAAGGCGGCTGGCACAAATGGCGCGACACGGCACTCTATCTAGGCAGCAAGCAGCTCGAAGCGTTGGTGAAAAAGGAGTAGCGGATGCGGAGCATAGGGGTCTTTCTGGCGTTATGGACGTTTGCCGTCGCGGCACCGCGTCTTGACGGCTACGTCGATATCGACGGTACCCGCCTCTATCCAGACCATCTCAAAAAAGGGGTGTGGTACATCCAACCCGCACCCCCGACACTCAAGCGTATCGACGGAATGCCGGCGTATCGATTCGAGCTTTTTCGCTATCTCGGTCGAAGCGGCACCGGCGATAAAAATCTTTTTTGGGCCCGCGGTGTCGTGACGATCGATATCGAGCGTTCACGCCCCGCCGGCTGGATGAGCAGCATCGAAAAGAGGCTGCGACGCCGCACCGAAGCGACGCTCAAAATCCTCTCCGCTCCTGTAGAGAGCGGCGTTCTCACCCTAATGTTCGGGGATATGAACGTAAGCAAAAGTAGCCAGGGTGGCTGGCCGTCGGGTCCCATCACGATGGGATTGGATGCGACGATGGCCCAGATTCTGTGGCGGGCCGTGGAGGCCAACCAGACCCAGATCACGGTTACATCCACGGAGACGATTCCGGGCGTCGTCAAAAAAGGGGACGAATGGGTCGAAGCGAAACGTACCGTGACCTATACCCTTCCCATCACCATGGATATGGGCCGATACCCCTCCCTTTTCAAAAAGCACGACCTGGGAGGACGCATGCGCCGCGGCTATACGGCACTGGATCTTTTCGATTTCAATTTCGTCGACGAACTCGAACCCGGCCTCTATATCGAAACGGTCGAAATCGCCATCCCTGCAAAAGGTCGCCCACTGATCAAAAAAGTGCGATTTTCCAAAGAGGGGCCCTACCGTCAACGTATTCGCTTCAAGCTTTCGAAGAGGCTGGATCGCCCCTATCGCTACCGAATCGTCCGCGTTTACGAAGATGGCCGTACGGTCCGTACGAAATGGTACGAAAAACAAGGGGAGACACTTCTAGATATCACTCGCTACAAAGAAAGGAACGACGATGAAACCCATTAAAACGGCTTTATTGGGCCTCATGGCATGGATGGTGTCCGCCACCGTACTTTGGGCGCAGGAGATCAATCTCGACAAACCCACCAAATGTGGCGACATGCTCTGTTATCCACTCTACGACGATCCCAACACCTTCTATTATCTGCCCGATCGACCGAGATTGGCCTACAAAGACGGCAAACCCCAATTCTCGTTTTTGAAATATGCCCGTCTCAAAGAGGCGACGAAAGCGGGGATCGGCGAAACGGGTGGCGGCGGCATCGTGCACTTCCTCGTCACCTACGGAGCCAGTCCCCAAAGAGTCCTCGCCGCCCAAGAATCGCTCAGACAGACCTACCCGGAAGCGACGCTGAAGGGCCCCGTCGTCTATCGCAAGGGTCATTTCGCCCTTGTCACCTCCTTCACGAAAGACAACACAACGTTCACCAAAGCGGTCGCGGTCGGCAAAGCGCCGCTGATGGAGGGGCAGAAAGCGGCCGTCTCCATCGCTCTGACGAAAGAGGGTGCCGAAATATTGTGGGAGAGTTTCAAAAGTGCCACCCCCGATATCTCCTTGGTGTTCGAAATGGAGTTCGCCGGTATCCGAGAACCCTATGAAGCTACGATCGAAGGCGATTGGAAACGTATCGCCGACTCCCATCGCCTGAAAGCCGGTTTCAAATACGCATGGTTCGGCGCGGACGTGGATATGCTCTTCCAAGAGCTTCGCCAATCCGGAGCGATCAAGATCACCGCCAAAGGTGACGACAAACAGATGGACGACATCATCGAGAGTGCCAACAACTATCTGCTCAAAATGATGTTCGAACCGGCGCCGCCGGATGTGTTGACACGGGCCGAGCAAGAAAAAGGGGGCTACTCCAACCTCGACAAAGCGCTCGAACTGCTTAAGCTCAACCGAAAAATGGCGAAAGAGGACGACAAGCAGACACAGAGTTTCGCCGTGCCGCCGGGTTACGGCCCCAATTTCATCGACGGGTCGAAGAGGATCGTGTCCGACACCAGCGCCATGCCCACCTTGGCGACACCGGCCTATGCCGATCTGCTCGACGCCGTCATGGAAGGCGCCAAACAGGTGATATGTAAGGAGAAAAAAGAGCCGAGCAAACCCGTCAAATGTCCGCCGCCGCCGGAACCGCCGAAAAAACCGCATGAAAGCTTGAAACATCGCACGAAACGCTACACCGAATATATCGAGCGCCGATGCACCGTCACGGCCGGGGACTATTGCGAATTCATCAATCAGATGAGCTACAAACGATGGCGAACCTGTTCGCGCCGTGTCGAATATCTTCTCATGCATCCTAGATACCTCGACGAAGAGCGACGTCGACGCTTCGAAGCGATCCAAAAACTCTTGAAACGCCGAGGTTCATGCAACACGAAAGATATCGCCGAAGAGAATTATAGAAAAGGGCTCGACTGTTTCGACACGCTGCGAAGGAAAGGGTTCAAGACCGATATGATGGAACTGTCCGCCTGCCGAACCATTCTGATCATGCCCCCCTTCATGCTCAAAACGTTGCCGGAGTGGAAACAAAAAAGAGTCCTACAAATGATCGCGGTGATCGACAAACATCTATCGAATACCACTGAATCGACACACACCGCACAGACCGAAAGGCACGAAACAAGTGGCGACGATACCCACAAACCGCGACCCTCCACTCCCGCTGCGACGGACCGAAACGCCACCGAACGATCCCACCAGCCACACAAACCCGCATCGACACATACGCCAAACGCCGAGAACTCGCATAAAGGCCACACCAAAAAAGAGGCATCGAAAACGAAAAAAGAGAAAGAAAAAGGCAAAAAAAGAGGCGATCAAAAAGGGATCGCCAAAATCGCCAAGAAGATGGCGAAACCCCATGCGATCTCTCTGGTCGCTTCCTACCGTCTGCGCCATATCAAACGCAGCGGTCACTTCAAAATGACGCTCAACCGATACCGAACGGAGAACCAAGCGTTCATCATGAGCGAAAATATCGGCGATCTTTACGGAAGATACGGCCATGACCGCTCGGTCTTCAGGGCCGTTTTGATCGACGACCCGGTCTTCAAACAGCGCGATATTTTCGTGACCCTCGACGGTCAGGACGCCAACACCTTCACCAGACACATCAATTTCGTCACCGTTCGCATGAAAAAAGTGCATCAAAACGGAGAAACCACGACCGATGAGGTGGTCATCACGCCCGAACTCTTCAACGCCAAAGGCAACAACTTCGTTCTTCGCTACGGCTGGAAGGGGGATAACGATCGCGAAGCTTGGCTCAAGTATCAGATCAAAGCGACATGGTCGTTCCACGGCGGGGTGGAGATCGAAACACCTTGGCAGAGCCGTGACGACGCGATGGTCTCCCTGACGCCGCCGTTCCACTACCGCACCATCACCGTCGAAGGAGAGGGTGGAACCCTTCGATCCAAAGGTGTCCGCCATGCGGTCATCGAATTCACCAGCACCGTAGGCGGCCGGAAGATCACCGATCGAATCACGATCAAAAACGAAGGCACGGCACCTTCGGCGATCGTCGATATTCCCGAAGGGCCGAAAGGAAAAACCGTCGCCGTCATCACCTGGCATCTCAAAGGTGGCAAAACGGTGACATCCAAACCTATTCCCGTCGAGGGCGACATCCTCTACTGGGACGAATTGGAGGGATGATGATGAAAAGATATTTGATGACTCTTCTGCTTTTCATCGGCTGGTGCGTTACGCCTTTGTCGGCGCTGGTCAACTACGATGGGCCCGTACGAAGGGTGGGCGATCTTTTGCTACTTCCGGATGCCGACCGGCCCAACGCCTACTACTACCTACCCAGCACGCCCCATGTGGCGCGCAACGATCGAGGGCTTCCCCAACTACTGGTGGTGAAATTCGTCGATCCCGACAGTCAAGCGAGTGGCGGTCTTTTTCATATGCTCGTCAGCCTGGATCTACCGCCAAAGGATCTGGCGGCCCTCAAGAAAAAGATGCGAAAAGAGTTGCCCGGCGCCACCCTACTAGGTCCCGTGCCTTTGAGACAGGACAAAAAAAGTGGGTTCACGATCGTCTCGGCGACCTTGAACGACCAAGGCTTAACGAAGACTCTTATCAGCAGCGGGCGGGCACCCGTCACCCCAGGATCGAAAGCGGCCGTCGCCGCATCCTTATCGCCCCATGGCGCGACACTGCTTTGGGATTCGCTCAAAAGCCCGACCTCCGACGTGTCCATCGCCATCCATGCCTACTACGAAGCGAAAATTCCTGCCTACCGAGCCAAAATCAGTGCGGACATATCGACCGTCTACAACCACTTTTCCAAAATCTTGAATCGGCAAAAAGAGTATACGAAGCGTCAACTCCGAGATATCTACGACGAAATGGTCCGATCGGGTGTGATCAAAATCGAAATCCTCGACCGCATGCCGGAAAATTCCAAAGCTAAAGCGATGGAGCGTCTGACCGAAATGGCCTCCGAAAAACTGACCAAAATCATTTTCGATACCAAAACGGGCTTCACGGCCATGCCCAAAAAAGAGGTGGCCGTCGAAAAGGGACAGCTCAAAGGCAGACAGTCCCGAGGCTGGATCACCAAACTCTTCAAAGGCACAGGCAACCAGAAATACTATACCGACAACCAGTATGTCCTGAAAAAACGCACCGATATCAATCGCGGTGTCTTCAGCATCAATCTGACGAAAAACGCCGTCGTGAAAGTTCCTTTCGACACGGCGGGGAACATCTCTGGACTCTACCGCGCCTTTCACGACAATCCCGCGATATTCCGTATCGTCAATTTGGCCGACCCCGCCTTCCAGAAAAGGGAGATCTTCTTCAGGCTCGATGGCGACTTTACCGATGCGTTCGAAAAGATCATGAATTTCGGGAGCGTCAATATCAAAAAAGTCTACGCCGACGCCAACCACTCCACCGCGACGGGCGAGCTGCTCTTTACGCGAGAAGATATCCGTAAAGGAGTTCTCAGCAAATCCTGGAAATACGCGAGACTGGGTGAACCGAGCGACAAATGGCTGACATACGACTATCGTCTCTCCTGGAGCCTCAAGGGCAACAGAAAAATCCACCAACCGGGTACCGACACATGGTACACCACCAAAGATCCGATCGTCACGATCGCACCGCCGCTGGAGAGATTCGACCTACAGATCGACGCCGATCGACTGGAGTTCGAAGACAAAGGGATCAAAACGGCCCTGGTGATGGCGCGCTACAAACTCTTCGGCCAACCGAAGCGAGAAAAGATCGCTTTGTTGCGACACAACGATGCCGATTCACTAAGCAATGTCGTCATCTTCCACGACCCTGGTACGCCTATCGAATACCGAGTCAATTGGTACGCTTTCGGCGGCAAAAAAGCCAAAGGCCGGTGGCAGACGCTCGAGGACGAGTACTTGATGCTCACCCCACCTGCCATCCCATAAACCACGATCAAAGGAGCATTCGATGAAACCCCAAAAAATTCTCACTCTACTGCTCGGACCCGCCGCGGCGCTTTCGCTGTGGGCCGGCAATCCTTTCCATTTCAAACCGATCGACGTCGGTCTCAAGCCGGTCACCATCCCTACCGTCCCCTCCCCTTCGACGGTCCATGAAGTAGGCGGTGTCCAATATGGACGCCATGTCGATATCAAACTCGACGACGGCCTGACCGTCCGATGTTTCCCCGCGGCCACGGACAATCCGAAAATCGTTTCCAAAAACTACTACTATCTACCGGCCAATCCCCATGTCTCCATCGGTCCCGACGGCCTTCCGAGGTTTTCGATGATCCGCTTCGTCTCCGACAAAACCAAAGAACAAGGGGGTGCCGAAGGGGCTATATTGGATATCATGGTCGAGTACGGCTTGAGCAAAAAGCAGTTCGACGAGCTTCGGAACAAACTTCGCCGACGTGTTCCCGGCGCCGTACTCAAGGGAGCCGTCCCCTTGGAAGTCGGCTCGGAAGGCAACAGCTTTTACGTCACCTCGGCCGTTTTGGGCGACAAGGGGTTCACTTCGACGCTGCTAACCAGCGGTAAAGCACCCGTCATGGAGGGGCAGAAAGTCGCGATCGCCGCCAGACTCGATCCCTACGGTGCGACACTGCTTGGCAAGAGCCTGGAACAGAGTACGACGGACATCAGTGTCAATTTCGATCTCAAATATGTGGTCAAAATACCCGCGTACGATGTACGAATCGTCATCGACTACGACAAATACCACAAGATAAGAGACAAAATCATCCATCAACGTCAAGAGTTTTCGCGCCACAGCTACTATTGGAATCCGAAATGGTACTCCATTTTCCATATCGGCACGCAAAAACACACCTACGTCAATGAAAAAGAGCGGCACACGATGGTCGATTTCCTCAAAGAAAACGGCATCGTGCAATTCATCTACATCCAACATATTCCCGATGAAGACAAAGAGATCGTCGAGAGCGGCCTTTACGGCAAGGTGATCGACATCTTCTTCGAAATGCAAAAAAGACTCGGCAATCCCAATCCCGAAGAGATGACGGAAGAAAACTCGGAAGATCAAAACAAAAAGGATAAAGAGCGTCGCCAAGAGGCGGCCAAGCACGACCGCTTCAGTTACTCCTACCTCAAAGCCAAACGGATCGAACGACATGGCAAGGTGGAGCTGAGTCTCAAAAAGATCGGGGCACGCTACGAATACTATACGATGACGGGCAATATAGGAGGTTGGTACAAAAAGTACAAAAACAACAAAAAACTGGTCCGCGAAGTCAACCTTGACGACCCCTTCTTTTCCCATCGAGAGCTTCGGTTCGTCATCGACAACGAAGCGTACGACATCTTCAAAAACGTCATCAACTACGCCACCGTCCAGGTCAAAGTCGACCGGAAAGGCCAACCCCCTTTCATCGACGAGGTGACGATCGACAAGAACTATCTGCAACAGCATGGACAGACCGCGACCATCACCTACGCGCCGATGCGAGACGAGAGTCGAACGTTCCAATACAAAGTCCAGTGGAGCCTCAGAGGCGGTCATCTCTACCCCGCCGACGCCCGATGGAACATGGGTGACGTGATGGCGGTCACGCTGAGCGCCCCCGTCCATCCCGTCCTCGTGGAAGCGGAAGCGGATCTCGACGAACTCAAATCGATGAACGTAGCCAGAGTGAGCGTGGAGCTTCGCTATCGCCAGTTCGGCAAACCCTACATCGACCATTCGTCCCTGGCCATCTCCACCGCTTCGGGCAACCCGATGACCAGCAAAACCATCTATCCCGACGTGGGAAGCGACAAGCTCGAATACCGCCTGGTCTACCATCACAAAAAACTTGGGCGCATCAAAGAGAAGAAGTGGCGCTCCGTCGAGGGCAACTACATCTTCTGCTCGCCTGAAGAGAGTATCGTAGCCAAACTCACGGGCGGCTGATCGCCGCCCATCTTTCAACCGCTCGAAAATGGGCATACGACACCATTAGACAATGCAAGAGAGTTTTGGGTAAAATAGTGCACTAAATTTTCCCAAGGATCGTAATTTAATGGAAGTAACAGCCAAGAAAACGGACAACGCCAACGTCAGCGTCGAAGCGAAAATTCCGCAAAGTGAAATCGAGCAGAAAATCGACAAGATCGCCAAACAGGCGGCTAAACAGATGAAAATCGACGGTTTCCGCCCCGGCAAGGCCCCCGTCTCCGTCGTGAAGAAGCGACTGGGTGAGCGACTTTTGCAAGATGCAGAGGCCGAAGCGCTTAGAGACATCCTCAACCAAGCCAGCCAAGAGCTCGCCCTCGATGCCGAGCAGATCATCGGCGAACCCTCCGTCACCAAATTCGACCGCGGCGAAGAGGCGATCGAAGTGACCTTGACCCTGAGCCTGCGTCCCGAAATCGAAGTCGACGACATCGAAGAGATCATCCCTGAAGTCAAAACCCCGCGCGTCACCAAAAAAGAGGTCGAAGAGCGGATTGAAGGGCTCGCCAAAGCCCAAGCGCCTTTCAAAAGCCTCGACGAAGATCGTGGCCTACAAGAGGGCGATATCGCCGTCATCGACTTCGAAGGTTTCCTCGATGGCGAACCTTTCGAGGGCGGAAAGGCCGAAAACTTCGAGCTCAAGATCGGTAGCGGCCAATTCATTCCCGGTTTCGAAGAGCAGCTCGAAGGGATGAAAAAGGGTGAAGAGAGAACGATCAAAGTGACGTTCCCCGAAGAGTACCGCAACGAACAGCTGGCGGGTAAAGAGGTGGAATTCAAGGTCAAACTCCACGATATCAAGGTCAAAGAGGCGGTCGAAATCGACGACGAACTGGCCAAGAAACTCCTCGGTAAAGAAGATGCCACCCTCTCCGATCTCGAAAAAGAGGTCAAAGAGCAGATTCGTAGCGAAAAACTCTCCAAACTCTACAACGAAGAGCTCAAACCCAAGCTTGTCGAAGCGTTGGTGGAAAAATTCGAATTCGACCTACCCCAGAGCGTCGTGGAGCAGGAGATCGAGATGGCACTGCGCAACAGGGTCCAACAGATGACCGAAGAGGAGTTGGCCGGTCTGCGCGAAAACGCCGAAAAGGTCCAGGAATTGCGTGAAGAGCTGCGAGGCGACGCCGAAAAGAGCGTCAAAGCCACCTTCATCGTCGATGCGCTCGCCCGCAAAGAGGGCGTGGAAGTCAGCGACCAAGAGATGATGCAGACCATCTATTACGAAGCGATGAGCATGGGGCAAGACCCGCAGCAAACCTTCGAGTACTATCAGAAACAGAACCTTCTGCCCGCCATCAAAATGGCGATGATCGAGGATCGATTGTTGACCAAACTTCTCAACGACAAGAACGAGAAAAAGTTGGGCAAAAAAGAAGAGAAAACCGAAGAGAAAGAAGAGGCATGAGCTACATCCCTTTCGTGATCGAAAAGAGTGGTCGCGGTGAGCGTTCTTACGATATCTATTCACGGCTTCTAAAAGACCGTATCATTATGCTCAGTGGTCCGATCGACGATACCGTCGCCTCCTCCATCGTCGCTCAGCTTCTTTTTCTGGAGGCGGAAGATCCCGACAAGGAGATCTATCTCTATATCAACTCGCCGGGCGGTGTCATCACCAGCGGTTTTTCGATCTACGACACGATGAACTACATCAAACCCGACATCGTAACGATATGTATCGGACAAGCCGCTTCGATGGGTGCGTTTTTGCTGGCGTGCGGCACGAAAGGCAAGCGCTATGCACTACCTAGCTCGCGTATCATGATCCATCAACCCTTGGGAGGCGCCCAAGGACAGGCGACCGATATCGAGATACAGGCCAAAGAGATCCTACGTCTCAAAAAGTATCTCAACAAAATTCTTTCCGATCGCACCGGGAAAACGGTCCGAACGATCGAAAAGGATACGGAACGGGATTTCTTCATGGGTGCGGACGAGGCCAAGGAGTACGGACTCATCGACGAAGTGCTCACCCGTAGTTTCAAATAAAGGGACATCGCATGGAACGGGGCGGACGATACAGGGCGCACGACCTTGGTGAACCTACGAGCGATTTGGAAAAGTACGCCCGAGAAGTTTTGCAGGCGATGATAAGGGAGGGAATTCCGCCCACCCCTTCCAATTTCGACGCCTATTTCGACAAGCTTCTCGACAACAAACCCGCCGCTTTCCGCAAACGCATCCTCAAGCTTCTCGAACTCGAAGAGGGGGACGACGACCACCAAGGGCTGCTGGAGCGGCAGCTCAAAGAGGCGTTCGAAAACATCAAGAAACTCCTCCAGCATATCAATCTTCTCTACAAGAACCTCCGCCATTTGGAAACGGTCATCGACAAGCGGGCCTTCGAAGCCGATGCGATCGCCGACAAAAGTGCGATGAAAAGCTTGCTCGAAGCGCTGAAACAGGATATCAAAAGGATGACCTCCATCATCAAAAAAGACGCCAACGACTTGAAAGCGACCTATCAATCCACGAGCCAACTCGTTCAAGACGTTCAAGAGCACGCCATTCACGACGATCGATTCGGGGTCTACAAGAAAAATTTCCTGATCAGAAAGATGCGGCAAGAAGAGAAACTGATCAAAGAGTTCCGTCACGAAAGCACCTTGATGTTGGTGCGAGCGAAAGAGGAGGTGGTCACCCGCCTCAAAAGCCCCAAAATCCAGCAGTTGGTTTTGCGAACGGTCGCCAGACTACTCCTTAAAACCTCTCGTCGTAGCGATATCGTCGCCCACTACGAGGATGGAGTTTTCGCGATACTGATGCGCCATACCACCCTCGATAACGCCCAGAAGGCATCCGAACGCCTCAAAGATCTCGTCAGCAACACCAACTTCTTCGTCGGTGACGAAGAGATCATGCTCGACGTGGATATCGGCATCGCCCGCATCGATCTGGACCGATCTATCGAACAGACGATCGTCTGCGCTCTGGACGCCCTCGAAATCGCCAAAAAAACGGATGAGTCCTGCGGTATCTGTCCGCAGGATGTCGAAATATAGGAGGGGGTATGAAACTTCCCATTCTCGTTTATCCAGACAAACGGCTCAAACAAGAGAGTATGCCGGTCACACGATTCGATGCGACGCTCCACAAACTCCTGGACGATATGAACGAAACGATGATGGCCAGCAACGGGATCGGACTCGCCGCCATCCAGGTAGGCCGCCCTCTCAGAGCCCTTTTGATCAACCTTCCCGACGAAGAAGGCAACCAATACCCCGAAAACTTGATCGAAGTGATCAACCCCGTGATTCTCGAAAAAAGAGGAAGCACCACCTATACCGAAGGGTGCTTGAGCGTCCCCGAATACTACGACGACGTAGAGCGGGCGGAATGGATACGTGTGCAGTTTCAAGACCGATACGGCAACGAAAAACAGATCGAAACGGACGGATTGCTAGCCATCGCTTTTCAACACGAAATGGATCATCTCGACGGCCACCTCTTCATCGAGAAACTCTCTTTTCTCAAACGCAAGAAGTTCGAAAAGGAGTGGAAAAAAAAGCTAAAAGACCTCAAGGCCAAAGCGTCGTAGCGTGAAACATCTCCTTTCGGCGACCCTCGACGGTCTTGAGGCCAAACCGGTGGATGTGGAAGCCAGCTTCACCAAAGGGCTCCCCTCCTTCGGGATCGTAGGGCTAGGCAGCACCGCCATCCAAGAATCGAAAGAGCGTGTCAAAGCGGCGCTTTTAGAAAACGGCTTCGCCTTCCCGCCACTGCGCATCACCGTCAACCTCTCCCCTTCCGATCAACCCAAAAACGGTAGCCATTTCGATCTACCCATCGCCTTGGCGATCGCCTTGCAAAAAGAGGCGATCGAGACCGACGGTCTCTATATCTTCGGGGAGCTCGGGCTCGACGGCACACTCAAAGAAAACCGCGCCCTCTTCCCGCTACTTCTCTCCCTCAAAAACCAAGGACTCGTCGAGAAAGCGATGGTCCCCACCGAGGCACTCGGACGGTTGAGTCTGATTCCGGGTATCGCCTATATCGGTGTGGACAATCTTTCCGAGGCGATCGCCATCCTCAAACAAGAGGCCACCCCCCGAAGCATACGACCCACCCCTATCGAGGGGGAGAAGATCACGATCGATGGCCACACTTACCACTATCTGCGCCACTATCCCGAAGATTTCAAAGAGGTCAAAGGACAGCGCATCGCCAAACGGGCCGCCTTGATCGCTGCGGCTGGTTTTCACAATATTCTGATGGAAGGTAGTCCCGGATGCGGCAAAAGCATGATCGCCAAACGACTCCGTTACATTCTA
>CAZORY010000008.1:0-20592 GCA_964582435.1 uncultured Campylobacterales bacterium | reverse complement strand
GGCACCATGGCAGTATAGAAAAGTACGGTCGTTTTCCGTCTTTATCGTGAAAGGTGGGTGGTCACTCATAACGATTATTGTATCGAAGGCGGTATTAAATAGGGGTTTAATGAACGGATGGCTAAAATTGTCGTAAAAAGAAGGGTTGTTTTGAGAATCGACAAGTTTCTTAGTAGCGTCAACCTGGTCAAGCGGCGCACCATCGCCCAGGATATGGTCAAAAGCGGCGTCGTCTTCATCAACGGTGTACAGGCCAAGCCTAGCAAAGAGGTGAAAGTGGGCGACGAGATCGAGATACGGTATCTCAAAGAGACGAAGCGCTATGAAGTGCTGAAAATCCCGACGACCAAAACGATACCCAAAAGTGCCAAAGATGAATATGTCAAAGCGATAGGAGGAGGGTGAGTGCATCTAGATAGGATGGATTACGAGCGTGCGAAAGCTTGGTTCGAACGACTCTTTTCGGGTGAGATGGATGAAGCGGAAGCGAGAAACGGTTTGGTCGAAATGGCCCGGCGGGGTGAAACGACCGATGAAATCGCCGCTGCCGCCGAAGTGATGCGTCGCCATAGTGTCAAACTGCCCGTTTCGGAAGAGTTGCGCCGGAAATTGATCGACAACTGCGGGACGGGCGGAGACAAAAGTGGTAGTTTCAATATCTCCACGACCGTTTCGCTCTTGTTGGCATCGATTGGATGCCATGTGGCCAAGCACGGCAATCGTTCCATCACGAGCCGCTCGGGAAGTGCGGATATGTTGGAAAAATTGGGAATGAAGCTCGACCTGACGCCTGAACAGCAGGTCAAAATGCTTCAGATATCGGGTTTTGCCTTCATCTTCGCCGTCCATCATCATCCGGCGATGCGCTATATCATGCCGATTCGAAAATCGATTCCCCATCGTACAATTTTCAATATTTTAGGCCCTTTGAGCAATCCAGCCGGCGTGACGAAGCAGTTCATCGGAGTCTTCGATCCTACGTTCGTGGAACGAATCGCTCGGGCACTCGTACGACTCGGGTCGGAGCGAGCGATGGTGGTCAGTAGCCATGACGGATTGGATGAGATATCTTTAGGCGCACCGACCGATACGGCATGGGTCGAGGCGGGTGCTCAGCCGATTCTACGTACGATCGACCCTGTCGCTTTCGGTGTTTCCAGAGCACCTATGGAAGCGATCGCCGGGGGGGATGCGGAGACGAACGCTCGAATCACCAGGGACATTTTGACAGGCCGGGAGCGGGGCGCCAAACGCGATATCGTCTTGGTCAATGCGGCAGGTGCGCTCATCGTCGACGGTCGAGCCGAGAGTTTCGAGGAAGGGATCGCTCTGGCGGCCGAAGGGATCGATACGGGCAAGGCCGCCAAAAAGCTGGACGAGATCGTCGAGGTCTCCCGTAGTCTATGAGTGAACGTATTTGGACCGCTTCCTTACCAGAGGTATTCGACGTGGCGCGCCAGATCGGTTCGACGTTGGGCGATCATGCGATCCTTTTCCTGCGGGGTGAGTTGGCGGCGGGCAAGACGACACTCGTCAAAGCGTTCGCGACGCTCAAAGGATGCGGTACGCCCGTCACTTCGCCCACCTTCTCGATCCAGCAGATCTACGATTGCGGTATCTATCATTACGATCTTTATCAATGTCCGACCCAAAAATTTCTGACGATGGGACTGACGGAGAGTTTGGAAGAGCCGGGATGGCATCTGATCGAGTGGGGTGACGAAACGTTGGAAAATCTACTCAAAGCCCATGGATTCGATGTGACGGTCCTAACGATCGAAACGACACCCGTAGGGCGTCGATATAGGATGGTGCAGGATGCATGAACTCAAAGCCGAAAAACTGATCAAAATCATCAAGCGCCATCGAATCGTCGATGGCGTCTCTCTCTCTTTGAAAACAGGCGAAGTGGTCGGGTTGCTAGGACCCAACGGCGCGGGGAAGACGACGACGTTCTACATGATCTGTGGTCTCGTACCGGCGACGGAAGGTCACGTGAGGATCGATGACGAAGAGATCACCCGCTTGCCTCTGCATGCCAGGGCACGGCGGGGCATCGGCTATCTCCCCCAGGAGTCGAGTGTCTTCAAAGAGCTGACCGTCGAGGAAAATCTGATGATCGCGGCGGAAGCGGCGAAACTGGATGAAGAGAGTGCCCAAAAGCGGATCGAACATCTGTTGGAACTTTTCAATATCGAGCCGATTCGTAATCGTAAAGGGATTCGTCTAAGCGGCGGCGAACGGCGTCGCACCGAAATCGCTAGAACACTCGTTTCCAAGCCGAAATTTCTCTTGTTGGACGAGCCTTTCGCCGGGGTCGACCCTATCGCGGTGCTCGACATTCAAAACATCATTCGCCAGTTGCTCGAGTTGGAGATCGGTGTACTGATCACCGACCATAACGTGCGGGAGACTCTCGGTATCTGCCACCGTGCCTACGTGATGCACGAAGGACGATTGATGGCGGAAGGAAGTACGGAAGAGATCGCGAAGCATCCCGACGTCATCAAAAACTATCTGGGAGAACATTTCACTTTATGAAACTTCGCCAGACGCAGAGTGTCGGGCTCAAACAGAGGCTTTCGAGTACCTTGCGAAGCTGGCTGCCGATCCTTCAGTCGAGTTTGGAGGAGTTGACGGAAAAATTGAAAGAGTACGAGGAGAGCAATCCCTATTTAGAAGTTCGTTCCGGCTACGAAACCGGCTGGGACGCCTCTTTTTCCCGACCCTCTTCCGTTCGAAGCGCGGCATCGGAAGGGCCTTCGCGGGCCGACGTGATCGAGGCCATCAGCACCTACGACGCGTCGCTTTATGAACGACTTCACGAACAGATCGGACCTCCGCTTTTCCCGACACCTCGGAGTGAGAGAGTGGCCCGTACGATCGTAGAAGAGATTTCTTGCGAAGGGTATTTCGAAGGGGATATCGCGCTCGTGGCTTCGGCGTGTGGGGTTTCTGTCGAGACGGCGGAGCGTATTCGGTTGCGGTTCGCCCAATTGGAACCCCCGGGTGTGGGTGCACGCAACGTCCCCGAGGCGATGCTTTTTCAGCTGAGACAAAGCGACGTACAAGAACCGCTCTATTCGCTCGTGGCTCAGATGCTCGAATCGTTCGACAATATATCCGATTTCAAAACTCACCCTTTGTACGAAGAGGCGATCGCCGTGATCCGGACTTTCCACAATCCGCCGGCTATGGAGATGATGGAAGATTCGCCGCCGATCATCCCCGACCTTGTCGTGGAGATCACGTCGGAGGGTGTCGATCTGCGCATCAACGACGATTTTTATCCAGATATCTCTATCAAAGAAGAGGATCTGGACCACGAATTCGTCAAAAAGAAGATCAAGGAAGCCAGGGATTTGATCGACGCTTTGCAGATGCGCAAAGCGACCCTCTACAAAATTGGACTGATGATCGTGGAATTTCAGTACGATTTTTTCTTGGGGGGCGAAATGCGTCCGATGAAACTCAAAGATATCGCCGAAGAGTTCGAACACAATCCCTCGACCATTTCTCGAGCCATCGCCAACAAATATCTTCTTTGCGACCGGGGTATCTTTCCGATGAAAGCCTTTTTCAACGCAGGTCTTGACGAAGAAGTGAGCAATGCCGCCATCAAGAACTTCATCGCCGAGACGATCGCGAGGGAGGATAGGAAAAAACCTCTTAGCGATCAGAAGTTGCTGGAGATGATCGAAGAGAAGTTCGGGGTCAAAATGGTTCGGCGAACCGTCACCAAATATCGTAAACAACTCAACATCGGTGGATCGAGTGAACGTAAACGTTTCTATCAACTTGCATGAGCGATTGGATCGAGAGGCCGCCAAAAGGAACGACCCCTCGGAACTCGATCCTTCACGGCCCGATCCATTGATGGTGGCACGCCAACAGAGCGACGAGCGGGCGATACTTCTTTGTGCACTCTTCGGATATGGCAGTGCCAAGGCGATCGTCCGTTTTCTCTCTTCACTCGATTTCAGAGTGCTCGAGGGGCCGGAATCGTCGATCCGTCGAGGACTTGATGGGCGCTACTACCGATTTCAAACGAATCGAGACGTCGTCGAGGCGTTTTGTGCGTTGCATCGGCTTGAGCGAGGGGCGATGCGATCGATTTTCATGGAACACTATAAGAAAAACAGACGGGTGATCGATGGAGTTTTCGCTCTGATCGAAGCGATCGATGCGCGGACGACGAAGAAAAGCCGAGGGATTCGATTTCTTTTCGGAAACGTGCCGGAGCGTAGAGTGCCCATATCCCCTTACAAACGATGGATGATGTTTCTGCGATGGATGGTGAGAAAGGATAGTCTCGATCTTGGTCTTTGGGAAGATGTGGATCGAAGGGATTTGGTGATTCCTTTGGACACCCATACCTTTCACACCGGTCGCCGTTTGGGTTTGATCCGTCGGAAAAGTTACGATTGGAAAGCTGCCGTCGAATTGACCGAAGCGTTGAGATCTTTCGATCCCGACGATCCAGTCCGTTACGATTTCGCTCTCTATCGATGGGGGCAAGAGAAGATCGTCGTATAAACGACCCACGGCATCGCCCCTTCGTAGACGGTTTGGCTTGCGCCGTACGCGTCGTTTTATGAGGAAGGGATGCATCTTTGAAGACGTATCGTAAACGACGATGATGGGTCCATAAGCTCGGTGTTAAACCCTGATTAATGGTCGTTATGTTAAAATCCCATCAAATTTCGAACGCAAAGGACGCCGAATGGAAGGTCGCATCTTCACCTTTTTGGGAGTGATATCCGAAAATCACTCCTTTCTTTTCGCATCCCACTATATTCTCGCTGCACTTCTAGCATTGATCGTCGCCAAAATGGCGATGAAATCACCTAAGTTGGTTCCGACGGGTGCCCAGAATGTGATGGAAGCCTATTTGCAAGGCGTTTTGACGATGGGTAGGGACGTCATTGGCGAATCGAACGCTCGCAAATATCTCCCTCTCGTGGCGACGATAGGTTTGATCGTCTTTTTCTCGAACTTGATGGAAATCATTCCCGGTTTCGAACCTCCTTCCGGCAATATCAACATGACGCTCTCTTTGGCGCTCATCGTTTTCATCTACTACAATTTCGAAGGAATTCGAAAACATGGCGTCGTCCACTATTTCGCCCATTTCGCCGGACCTGTCAAATGGCTGGCGCCCTTGATGTTCCCGATCGAGGTCGTCTCTCACATCAGCCGTATCATCTCTCTCTCTTTCCGACTTTTCGGAAACATCAAAGGTGACGATCTTTTCGTGATGGTCCTACTCCTTTTGGTGCCTTGGATCGTTCCGATCCCTGGATTCATGTTGATGGCTTTCTCCGCGATCCTTCAGACGTTCATCTTCATGATCCTTACCTACGTCTATCTGGCGGGTGCCGTTTTGCTCGAAGAAGAGTCTCTTTAATAAGGCTTTTTCTTGAGACGAACGATCGCCGAAACACTCGTCTCCTTTCTACTGGGTGCAGCGTGGGCGATCGCGCTGCTGGGCGCCCTTCTACTCTTTTGGTCCTTTCTCCCTTTCGGTTTTCTCGTCGCTTCTCTGGCAGGTCTCGTAGGTTCGCTTTTCGGACTTTTTTTGGTGGTCGTGCTCGAAACGATCGCTTTGCAATTCGACAAATATCGCGAATTGACCTATCAAACCAAATTGCTTGATAAAATCGAAGCGGCTTTAGAGGATCGCGATACCGATGATCCGCTACGCGATCACTGACCCGCAATACTATTCGTCCGATCCTGGTTCATTGCGGCGTATCGTCGAGAGGGTATTACAAGCTCATAAGATCGATTGGATCCTGTTACGGGACAAGCGAAACCCCGAATACGACAACATGGCCGAAGCTTTTCTTGCATTGAAGAGGCGATATCCGCACCTACGCTTTTTTTTACATACCTACATCGAAAGCGCCAGACGCCTCGGAGCCCACGGCATCCATCTATCTTCCCAAGAGATTGACAGAGTGGAGGAGGCGAAAAAAGCCGGCTTATGGACGGTAGTGAGCACTCATACGCTCGAAGAGGCGTTGATGGCTCAAAATCTTGGTGCCGATGCGATCACGTTCAGTCCCATTTTCACCTCTCCGGGGAAAGGGAAGCCCCAGGGTTTAGAGAAGTTGAAAGAAATTAGAGCTAAAATATCCATCAAACTCATCGCACTTGGCGGCATCGTTGCGAAGCGGCAGATCGAAGCCGTGCGACAAGTCGGTGCCGACGGTTTCGCGTCGATACGCTATTTCATTCAAGGAAACGAATACCATGAGCGCTTTTGAAGTCGTCATCGGACTGGAGATTCATGTCCAGCTCAATACGAAAACAAAGATATTCTGTCACTGTGCCACCAGTTTCGCCGATCCACAAAACACCCATACATGCCCTGTATGTTTGGGGCTTCCCGGTGCCTTGCCCGTGCTCAACAAAGAAGCGGTCAAAAAGGCGATGATGTTCGGTTACGCCATCGATGCGACGGTCCATAAAAAATCGGTTTTCAATCGTAAAAACTACTTCTATCCCGACCTTCCCAAGGGTTATCAGATCAGTCAGTTCGAGATACCGATCGTCGAAAACGGCCATCTGATGATCGATTTCGACGATGGGAGTCAGAAGCGTATCGGTATCACCCGTGCCCACCTCGAAGAAGATGCAGGAAAGAACATTCATGAAGGTAGCCACTCGCTGGTCGACCTCAATCGTGCCGGGACACCTTTGTTGGAGATCGTCAGCGAGCCGGACATGCGAAGCGCCGACGAAGCGGTGCGCTACCTCAAGAAGCTTCACGCCATCGTCCGTTATCTGGGGATCAGCGACGCGAACATGCAAGAGGGCTCTTTTCGATGTGACGTCAACGTTTCGATCCGACCCAAAGGGGACGAGAAGCTCTATACCCGTGTCGAAATCAAAAACATGAACAGTTTCCGATTTATCCATCAAGCGATCGAATACGAAGTACAACGCCATATCGAAGCGTGGGAAGATGGTGTCTACGACGAAGAGGTTTGGCAAGAAACCCGTCTTTTCGATCCTCAAAAAGGCGAAACTCGCTCGATGCGCGGCAAAGAAGAGAGTGCCGACTATCGCTATTTCCCAGAACCCGATTTGCTGCCCGTCATACTCGATGAGGCGATGATGGAAGAGGCGAAAAAGATCCCTGAAATGCCGGATGAGAAGCGGGCTCGCTACGTCAGCGAATTTGGGTTGCGTCAATACGATGCCGTCGTCATCACCTCCGAAGTGGAGACGGCGCGCTATTTCGAGGAGATGGTGGAAGCGGGCGCCGATCCTAAAGAAGCGGCCAAATGGTTGACGATCGAGCTGCAAGGTCGCCTCAAAGGCGGCATGTCGGTCGACGAGTCGCCCGTAAAACCGAAACAATTGGCCAAAATCGTTTCGCGTATCCAAGATGGCACGATCAGCGGCAAGGCGGGCAAAGACGTTCTCGATCACCTTTTCGACAACGAAGGGTGCGATGTGGACGAGGCGATCGAAACGCTCGGTCTCAAACAAGTGAGCGACGATGGTGCCATTTTGGCGATGATCGACGAAGCGCTCGCCGCCAATGCCGATAAAGTGGAAGAGTATCGAAACGGTAAAGAGAAACTTTTCGGTTTCTTCGTCGGACAGGTGATGAAAGCCTCCAAAGGCTCCGCCAATCCGGCCAAAGTCAACCAACTTCTCAAAGAGCGACTCGCCACTTGAAAGAGCGTCTGATACGATTCATCGTCTCTTTCTCCTATTATCTGGAGAGCTCTTCCCGTTACAAAGCGGTGAAGGGCTTTTTCAACAACCTTCTCAACAACGACGACTATCGTTACAAGAAATATTTCGATATTTTCATGGTGTTCATCATCCTCTCCAGCGTTATCATTCTGGTCGTCGATGTACGAGAACATGTGGCGTACTGGTTGGAGTGGTACGATCTTTACGTCGTGACGGTCATATTCATCGTCGAATATATCCTAAGACTCTGGGTCCACGACGATATGCACAAAGTGGTGATACGACACTACGAAGAAGCGGAGTTTTTCGACAAGCCATTTTCCTTCAAGGAGACGATCAAAGAGATCGTCGCCGTCAAGTGGGAATATATGACATCCATCGCCGCTATCATTGATTTGGTGGCGATTCTTCCTAGTTATAGGGAGATCAGGGTCCTTAGGGTCTTCGTCCTCTTCCGGGCCTTCAAAATGTTGCGCTACTCCAAGAGCCTTCTGCAGTTTTTTGAAATTTTACGTAACAAAAAGATCGAGCTCTACGCGCTCTTTCTTTTGCTCGCCTTCTTCACCTTGATCGCTTCGATCATGATTTACGTTTTCGAAGGGGCAGGGCAGAATCCAAACATCCATTCCCTCTTCGACGCCATCTACTGGGCGGTCGTGACGGTGACGACGGTCGGTTACGGTGACATCACACCGGTCACTCACGAAGGACGGTTCATCTCGATTCTCGTCATCATCACGGGCCTTGGAGCCATCACGTTTCTTACATCCATCATCGTCTCCGCCTTCAGCGAAAAACTTCCCGAGATCAAACAGACACGTGTCCTCAATCAGGTGGCCAAAACGAAAGAGCTCAACCTCGTGTGCGGATATGGGAAAATCGGTCAAATCGTCTCCGAGAAACTTCGAAAACAGGGGGAAAAAATCCTGGTGATCGAGATGGACGACGACAAGGTACAAAAAGCCGAATTGGCAGGATTCAAGGTCCTAAGAGCCGATGCGACCAAAAGTGAAACCCTGTTGAAACTGAAATTTTGTGAAAACGTCAAGTCGGTCATCGCCGTCACGCACGACGACATCATCAACGTTTTCATCACGATCAACGCTCGAAGCCTTTGTAAAAGCGTGGAGATCATCGCCCGTTGTAGTGAAAAGAGCGTGGCCACCAAGCTGAAGTTAGCCGGTGCCAATCATCTGATCATGCCCGAAGAGATCGCAGGTCTGCTTGGCGCGGTCTATATCGGCCAACCCGTCGCCTTCGACGCTCTGCAGGCGATTTTGACACGTAAAAAGTCGGCGCGAATCGACGAAGTGGAGGTCAAAAAAGGTTCGTTCCTCGATGGTGGAACGATAGGAGATTTCGACTTTTCGGCCGCGCGGTTGGTCCTTTTGGCCGTTTTGAAACCTTTGAGTCTTGAAGAGAAGATGAGTCATTACGTCATTTTCAATCCACCGGAGGAGACGCCGCTTCACGCCCACGACATTCTCGTGGTATTGGGGTATACCGTCAGTATCGCCGATTTCAAAGCAAGGATGGAACAGAGTGTTCGATACGAAAAACGAATCTCGTGAAATCATACTTTTCGGCTACGGGAAGCTCGGACACCGAGTCTACGAGATGTTATCCACCTATTTTTCCAAGATCACTGTCGTGGAGCAGGTCGATGCACTGATACGGGATGCGAAAGAGCACGGTATCGTCAAATCTTTCAGCGTCGATTTCAAACAGGATCAGGAATTGATCGACTTGGGTCTCGAGGGGAAAATACTCTTTTGTGCGATGGATGAGATGGCGATGAATATCTTTTTGGTTCTTTCTCTTAAAAGTATGACACGAAGCGCCACGATCATCTCCATCTCGACATCCGCCGAAAACACCCGGAAACTCAAGTTCATCGGTGCCGACAAAGTGATCGACATGTATGAAGCGAGCGCGAGCCGCATCGTCGATATCATCACGCGCCCGGCCGTAACCCGAGTACTTGACGAGATCGTCTTCATAGACAACGGCATCAGTTTGGAAGAGATCGAAATTCCACCTAACTCCTTTTTGGAAGGCAAATATGTCCACGATATCGATTTCAGGGATTTTGGATTGATTTTGGTGGGAATCACCGATTTGGAGATGGGGGACGATTTCATCTTCGTCTCCCGCGGCATCGACCATAAATTCGATGCAGGCGACATTCTCGTCCTTTTGGGAGAAAGTACGGATTTGGAAAATTTTTACAAAAAGTTGTATGAAAATGCCCCGACGCCGACGGTTCGCGTAAAGTCGGAGCGATCCAAGGGGGAGTCGTCGGAATGAAAAGAGTGGCGGTCATCGGTGCGGGCAAATGGGGCCAGGCGTTGGCGCACGCGTTGGCACAGCGGTGCGAGGTCGTCGTAACGTCCCAAAGAGCGAGAAATTGGCGAAATTTCGTCTCGATGGAAGATGCGCTGCAACGTGAATATATCGTGGTGGCGATTTCGGCGCAAGCGGTGCGCCCTTGGCTCGAAGAGCATCCATCGTTCGAACCACGTCATAAGCTCCTCGTCGCTTCCAAAGGGATCGACGCCCAGACGGGAGCATTCATGAACGAGATTTTCGAAAGTCACCTCAAAAGATCACAACTGGCCTATTTGAGTGGACCCTCGTTCGCCAAAGAGGTGATGGCGTCACTTCCTACGGCGCTGGTCGTCAACAGTTACGACGCCGCTCTCGCCGATAGGTGGAGCGAAATGTTTCCCGATTTCATCAAGACGTATACCAGTGACGACGTGATCGGTGCCGAAGTAGGGGGCGCCTACAAAAACGTCATCGCGATCGCTGCAGGTATCACCGAGGGTTTGCGACTGGGGCAGAATGCCAAAGCGGCTCTCGTCTCTCGGGGATTGGTGGAGATGGCACGATTCGGTATCCATTATGGAGCCAAAGAGGAGACGTTCCTCTCTTTAAGCGGTGCCGGTGACCTTTTTCTGACGGCCAACAGCACGATGTCGAGGAATTATCGAGTCGGCCTAGGGTTGGCAGCCGGTAAAGGTCTGAAAGAGATTTTAGCGGAGCTCGGAGAAGTGGCCGAGGGGGTAGGCACGGCGAGAGCATTGCACAAAATTTCACAAGAAAACGACCTCTATCTACCCATCGCGAACGAAGTGTTCGAAATTTTGGAAGGAAAACCCGTCACCAAAAGTCTCGAAGATTTGTTGAAACATAGAAGGAGCTAAGATGGAAGATTATCTGAAAAAAGCCAAAGAGGCCGCATCGGTTTTGGCCACACTTAACGGGGAAAGGAAAAATGGTGTGCTTCGGGATATCGCGGCGGCTTTGGAAGCCAGCTGGGCGTTGATCGTCGAACACAACAAATACGACATGCAAGAGGGGGAACGCAACGGTCTCTCGTCGGCTCTGATGGACAGGCTCTACCTCGATCGCGATCGCATTGGTGCGATGGCGCAGGCCGTCAGAGAGATCGCGGCGCTCAAAGAGCCGGTGGGCCGAGTGTTGGATGGCTGGATGACCGACAATGGTCTTCGTATCGAAAAGGTGAGTATTCCCATCGGCGTGGTGGGCATCATTTACGAGTCACGACCCAACGTCACCTCCGACGCCGCGGCGCTATGTTTCAAAAGTGGAAACGTGGCGATTCTAAAAGGAGGGAAAGAGGCGCAAAAGAGTAACGAAGCGATCGCTCAGGTGATTCAGAAGGTCTTGGCGGAAAACGGCTTGCCCCAGGCATTGATCAGTCTATTGCCCGATGCGACCCGAGAGGGTGTGGCGAAACTGATCACGATGGATCGCTACGTCGATCTGATCATTCCCCGGGGTGGGGAAGCGTTGATTCGTTTCGTCAGCGAAAATGCGACGGTACCGGTCGTCAAGCACGACAAAGGACTTTGTCATACCTACATTCACGCCCAGGCCGATCTGGACGAAGCCATCGCCATTGCCATCAACGCCAAATGTCAGCGACCCGGAGTCTGCAACGCGATGGAAACACTTTTGGTCGATCGTGCGATCGCGGAAGAGGTACTCCCTAAACTCAAGGCGGCATTCGATCGTGAAGGGACCGAACTACGTGGCGACGCGGCGACACGTGCCATCATCGACGCCAAGGAAGCGAGCGAGGAGGATTACGACACCGAATATCTAGCCAATATTCTCTCCGTCAAAATCGTCGAACGACTCGACGACGCCATCGATCATATCCGCCGTCATGGATCGGGGCATAGCGAAGCGATCGTGACCAACGACCATCGGGCGGCCGAGCGTTTTTTGAACGAAGTGGACGCTGCATGCGTCTACGTCAACGCTTCGACCCGATTTACCGATGGCGGGGCCTTCGGTTTCGGTGCGGAGGTGGGTATCAGTACCAACAAACTCCATGCCAGGGGACCGATGGGGATCAACGATTTGACCACCTACAAATACAAAATCTACGGTGACGGTCAGATTCGCTGAAGTATGGCTGAAACGGTACTGTCGATTCGCAATCTGAGCTTTGGATACGACAAAGAAAACTTACTCTACAAAAACTTTTCGTTAGAGGTGAGGGTCGGGCAGATCGTCACGATCCTAGGACCCAGCGGGAGTGGAAAAAGCACGCTTTTCGAACTGATCGCCGGCCATTTGCAACCGTTGGAAGGGACGATCGAGCGTGCATCCTTTTCACAAGTTTTTCAAGACCCTTACAGCTCGTTCCATCCAACCTACACGATCGAAAACCAGATCGCCGATGTGGCGGACATGACGGGAATCGATACGCTTTGTCGGCAAATGGGGGTGGAGCGCAACTTACTTGCCCAACTTCCTCACAAACTCTCCGGCGGTCAGCTTCAGCGTGCTTCGATCATTCGTGCCCTACTCATGCGGCCTCGACTCCTGCTTGCCGACGAACCGACCTCCGCGTTGGACAATCTGATCCAATTGGATGTGATGAAACTACTGCTCAAAACCCTCGATCGTGTCGGAATATTGATGATCACCCACGATAGGGATTTGGCCAAGTGGTGCAGCGATCGAATCGTGGAGATAGGAAACGTCGGCGATAGAGGATGAAAGATGGACAAAGCCATCCCAAAGGACGCATCCTCTCTTAGACCTCTCGATCTTCGTATCAATAGGTCGTATAGAGCCATTCGGCGATTTGGCGAAGGCTCTTTTTATCGACGCTACCTTCAAGAGAAGGCATCAGACCGAAACGCTCCATCGCCTCTTTGTTGATCCGGATTTTACTCTTCGCCGGGTGTAAGGCGTAATCGACGACAAAATCGACGAAAGCCTCTTTGGAGGGAAGTTCTCGCTTGAGACGGCGGGCGATACCCCACATCGGCGGGGCGGCAAGGTGCTTGACTTTTTCGATTGTCGGATGGGAGACGATATGACAGCTACCACACGACTCTTCGGCCAACTGTGCCGCATCGGTAGCGAAAAGAAGTGTCGCCGTTCCCCACATCAACAAGGCTGTCTGGAAAATTTTCATGGAAATTCCTTCAAAAGAAATGAACGGTATAATAACTTTTATTGAGTTACAAAAACTTTAGGATGGTGCGTACGGCATGGAAAAAGCGGAGATAGCTGCAGGGCAAAAGCGCTTGTAGATGCCAAAAACGGTTGTCAGCCCTAAAAAAGGTAGGAAGGAGCGAGGATGAAATGGAAGAGACGGCGATATTGAAAAAGGGTGTCAAAGTGGCCATCACGACGCTTCGATCCTTGGAGAACGGAGTATGAAAAGGGTGCCTCAAATACTGGAAGAGAAGATTTTGGAGATCGAAAACGATACGCTCCACGGTGCCAATGGGTTGAGTGTACAAGCTTTGGAGTTGCTCAAGATGGCGGCTTTGGAAGGTGAGAATGGATCCGTTTTGAGGGATGTCGCTTGTAGATTGGCGAAAGCGAGGCCTATGATGGCCTCCGTTTTCAATATCGCCAATGCGTTGTTATGGTTTTTGGAGGATCATGAAGATTCCGAAGTGTCGCAATGGTGCGATCGAATGGCACTATCGATGAAACGAGCGAACGAAACTGCGATTACCAAGGGGGCCGAGTCGTTACCCGAAAGTGGACGGGTCTTGACCCATTCCAACAGTTCCATGGTACGCGATACGCTGATGTCGGCGAAAGAGATGGGTAAATCGTTGGATATCGTATGCATGGAGGCTCGTCCCGGCCAGGAGGGCGAAGTATTGGCCCGGACCCTTTGTGAGGCAGGGTTTTATGTGGAGTTGATCGTCGATGCGGCGATGGGGTTGGCGCTAGAGCACGTCGATGTCGTCATGGTGGGTGCCGATGGGATCGGCACCTTCGGACTCGTTCACAAAGTAGGCACCAAACCTTTGGCCCTGATGGCCAAAGAGACGAGTCGTTCGCTCCTTTGTATCGCCACCTCTTACAAATGTTGGCCGATCGGTGTCTCGATCCCTGAAGAACCGCCCAAAAAAGAAGAGGAAATCGTGGAGCGTGCCGGATGTATCGACGGATTCAACCGCTATTTCGATATCACGCCTCTTGAATGGATCGATCGCGTCGTCACGGGAAAAGGGGTCTTGGCTGGCGTACAAGCGGTCAGTTCGTGCGCTCTTGGAAGATTGCACCCTCTTTTGAGATCACCTTCTATCTGACGATACCGCTGTCGTTTTTCGCTCGGTCGATCGTCTCTTGCATCTGACGATACAACCGCTCGTACCAATCTTTCGGGGCCTTGGACGTATCGATAGATGGGAGGAAAATGACGGTCATTTTACCACCGATGGAGATCTTTTCGTGTTCGTTGACGACGCTTTTACTTCCCAAAATCACGACGGGTTGTACCACGAGACCGAATTTTTCCGCGATGAATTTGGCACCTTCTTTGAAAGGTAGCAGTCGCTGGTCTTTGGAACGTGTCCCTTCGGGAAAGATCGCCACAGGTCGGTGCATCACTTCCAGCGACTCTTTGACGTCTTTCATCAGTTTGATGAGGCCACGCCGATCTTCACGATCGACACTGATCATTTCCGCAGAACTCAACAATTTACCGAACCACGGCACTTCGAAAAGCTCTTTTTTGGCGACCCATCGCAAGTTTTTGTCCAGCAGCGCCTCAAGAACGATGATATCGACGATGCCTTGATGGTTCATAAGATAAAGTTGCGCCCGTTCGTCCGGTTGGCCGACGACGTTGACATCGGATGCCCCCAAAAAAAAGAGCATCACTCGGTTCCAAAAGTGGAGGATGCGGCCTTTCTTTTTAGGAAAAAGGTTGAGCAAAACGATCATGATCGATACGACCGTAGAGATAACGAATGCGGAGTAGTAGAATCTAATGCGCGCAAAGATCTTCATTTTTTACCCATCCTATGCGATTGTTGGAAAATTGGACTTTGGTGTATCCGTCCCGATCGTCCATCTCTTTGACATCCGTTTTCGATGGAAGTCTTAGAAAAGGAGTGCTCTGGGGTGTGGGCAACAGGTAGACCGTAGCCCCTTGTTTGAGGCAGATGGTTTTGAGAGGGATCAGGTAAGTCACCAAATAGGCGCCGGCAGCGAAAATCAATAGTGGATAGAGCCAGCCGCCGCGACGCCACCATAGAACGAGCCATAACGCGATCAATACGGCGGTCGCGGCGATCTTGAACTTGGTGAATTCGCTCGCTTGGGGATCGAGGTCCGTTTCGGTACTGACGCCGGTACGTTTGACGATAATCGGTATTTGAAACTTTTCATACCGGTTTTTTGTGAGATTGAAATAGCTAAATTCCACCGTTTCCCGACTGGCGGGATAGACGGCATAATAAAGCAGTGTCGTAGCGTTGAGATCTCCCATACGGGAATCGATGCCTTGTTTGATGGCACCGGCTAGATGAAAATCTTCCAAGTTCCCGTAGCTGATCGACAACTGTAACGCCAAGATGTTCGCATCCTTTTCATAGGCGGATGCCTGGTAATTTTCCAATTTGACGTTTCGGGCCAGAAGACCGCTGAAGTGGGCGGGAGGATTGAGCCTGATCGCGCTCAGTCGAATGCTTTCAGTACGATAACCTCGCTCGCTATCTTCGTAACGAACGACGAAAGCGGGTAGTTCGACAGTCGTTCCGAGGGCTTTGAAGTAGAAAGTCAGATGGCTGATGGCCTGTGGGCGCACCAAAGCTTTGGGATCGAGCGCTTCGATATTGCGGCCACCTTCCAAATCCACGATGAATGGAATATGTTTGCGCAAAGAGACGATTTTGATGGTGACGGGAAATATTTCACCAACATAGATCTTTTTCGGTATCTCTTCGATCGTCAGATAGATAAGACGTTCTTGCGAAGGTGTATTGGAAACATCGTCGGCCGGTCGGTCGATACTCGTCTCGTTGTTCTGAGGTAGAGAATGGGTAGGGGGTGCATAGACGGGCGGCTCTTCGTCGATCGTCGTATAGGCCCAGAGACTGCCGACCACCAGCAGCCATATCGCAAAGAGGCGTACCAACACTAAAAGAGAAACCCTTCCAGCATTTTGATCCCGTCGTCGGATCCGAGTATGCTCTCCATCGCCCGTTCGGGATGGGGCATCAGACCGAAGACGTTTTTGGCCTCGTTGCAAATCCCGGCGATGGCGTCGACGGAGCCGTTGGGATTGGCTTCGTTGCCTTCGGCGTCGCAGTAGGTCAGTAAAACCTGCCCATTATCGTAGAGTCGCTTCAAGCCTTCTTCGTCGATGAAGTAGTTGCCTTCGGCGTGGGCGATAGGGATCGTAAGAATCTCACCCACTTCACAGCGCCTTAGAAAACGGTTGTCGTTGTCGACCACTTTGAGATGGTGATGTTTGGAGACGAAATGAAGATTTTCGTTGCGTTTCATCGCTCCTGGCAACAGATGGCTTTCCAAAAGAATTTGAAACCCGTTACAGATACCAAGAACATAGCCGCCATTGTCGGCAAAAGCTCGAACGGCTTGCATGACGGGGCTGAAGCGGGCGATGGCACCGCTACGTAGGTAGTCGCCGTAGCTGAATCCTCCCGGCACGACCACAAGGTCGGTGTTGGCCGGGATCGTCGTCTCTTCATGCCAAAGAATCGTGACCTGTTGGGCCAAACGTTCGAAAGCGTAGCGGGTATCGTATTCGCAGTTGGTACCGGGAAACTGCAGAACCGTCACGTTCATCGCACGATCTCGATCTTGTAATCTTCGATGACGGTGTTGGCCAGAAGGGTTTCGCACATCTTCCGTACCTCCTCATGGGCCTCTTCTTCCGAGTCGGCCTCCAACGTCAAAACGATCTGCTTGCCGATCCTAACATCTTCGACATTGCCGAACCCCAGCGCTCCCAAGGCATGATGAACCGCTTTGCCTTGAGGGTCGAGCACTCCCTCTTTGAGATAGACGTTGACGATCGCTTTCATTACTTTTCTCCCACTATACGTTTGAGGACCTCTTCGTAGGCCACTTTCAGACCGCCCAGTCCTTGCCGGAAACGGTCTTTATCGAGTTTTTCACCCGACGCCATATCCCAAAAACGGCAACTATCCGGACTGATTTCGTCGGCTAGAATGATTTTACCTTCACGGTCGTATCCGAACTCCACTTTGAAATCGACGAGATTGAGTCCTTTGTCGGCGAAAAAGGATTTGAGAATGACGTTGATCTCTCGTCCGAGACGTTTGAGCTCCTCCAAGTCCCCTTCGTTTCTCACCAGGTCGAGGATGATGCAGTGTTCGTCGTTGAGCAACGGATCGCCCAGTTCGTCGTTTTTGTAATAGAACTCCACCAACGCGAAGGGCAGTTTCGTGCCGTCGGGAATTCCTAGCCGTTTGGTGAGACTACCGGTGGCGATATTACGCACGACGACTTCGATCAAAATGATGTCGACCTTTTTGACGAGCATATGGTTTTCGTCGGGTGTATCGACGTAGTGGGTGGGAATCCCGTTTTGTTCGAGCCGTTTGAAAAGTTCGGTACTGATACGATTGTTGAGGGCTCCTTTCCCCGTTTCGATGTCGTGTTTTTCACCGTTGAAGGCGGTCAGGTCGTCTTTGAATTCGGCGATGAGCAAGTCGGGTTTTTCGGTGGCGTACAGGCGTTTGGCTTTGCCCTCGTACAACAGCTCTTTCTTGGTCATTTGCGCTCCTGTGTGATAATAAGGGCTCTTAGGATATCGACACCCTCTTTGAGTTGGTTGTCGTCGTAGAGCTCTTTTTCGGTGATGATCTTCTCTTTTTTAGGTGTCAGCTTTTTGGTTTTGAGTTTGTCGCTCTTTTTACCATCGATCTTTTCGAGCTCGCTTTTGAGGTGTTCTTTGAGTTCGGCCTCTTTGATCATGAAGACATCTTTTTCGACCGTCACTTTACCGAAAGGTACGACGATGTCGGGCGTGACGCCGACGGCTTGGATCGTACGGCCGCTGGGGAGATAGTACCGGGCGATCGTGAGCCGCAAGGCCTCTTTTTTGTTGATGGGGAGGATGATTTGGACGCTTCCTTTTCCAAAGGTCTTTTCACCGACGATCACCGCACGATGGTGATCTTGAAGGGAACCACTGACGATTTCGCTGGCGCTGGCACTGCCTCCGTTGACCAAGACGACCATCGGTATTTTCTTGTGCGTTCCCGCTTCGTGCGCTTTGTAGACCTCGTTTTCGCTTTTGACACGCCCTTTTTGGGAGACGATGATTCCTTTGTCGACGAAAAGGTCCACCGTACCGACCGCCTGATCGAGCAGTCCGCCCGGGTTGTTACGTAGATCGATGACGAGCCCTTTGGCGCTCGGGTTGTTCAGCAACGCTTTTTTGATCCCTTTGACCACTTTTTTGTCGAAAGAGACGATGCGGATATATAGAATGTCGTCGCCGATCTTCTTGGTATAGACCGATTGGATTTTGATGATGTCTCGTACGATCGTGACGATTAGGGGTTTGGGTTCGTTCTTTCTGACGATCGTGAGGGTGATTTTGGTGCCCGGCTTGCCGCGCATCAACGAGACCGCTTCGTCCAAGGTCATGTTGAGTGTCGATTTGTCGTTGATCTTAAGGATGATGTCGCCCGCTTTGAGCCCCGCTTTGTAGGCGGGTGTACCTTCCAACGGAGCGATGACGGTCAATGCGCCGTCACGCATTCCGACGGTCACACCCAGCCCGCCGAACTCTCCACTGGTCTGGATTTTCATCTCTTTGAAGCTTTTGGCATCCAGAAAAGAGGAGTGGGCGTCGAGATTCTGCATCAACCCTTTGATCGATTTGTCGATGATCTCGTTGATCGTCAGAGGATCGACATAATACTTTTCCACGGTCGTGATGACCTGTGTGAATTTGGTCAGCGCTTCCAGTTTGGAAGCGGTCGTGTCGGCCTTCGTTTTGGCAAAAAGCGTCGGCGTGGTGACGAGTGTCAACGCCGCCGCCGTAGAGAGGAAGCCCGCGGCTAAAAATCCCTTTTTTCTTTTCATTGCATATGTTCCGTTTCGTGACTGAAATTTTTGGACCTTATTATAGTGTGGAGCGACTGAAAAGATGTTTAGGGTGCCACAGAACCGACAGCGGAAGATGAAACGCCGAGGTCGTTCGTGAAGCGATCGACGATGCGATATGTAATAAGTTGACATATTGTGACTAAACTTGATATAATCCATTTGACTAAAGTTTGATGGCGTTGTGTGCCTTGGGTTGCAAAAAAAGCGATCGTAATAGGGTATGATAACGGTAGTTAGAATGAAAGTAAGGAGTTGCCAATGAGTATATTTGAAAAATTGACCCACCAGATGACGGAGACGATCGAGTCGGGCGTGAGCTTGGCTCTACACAACAAAAATCACGAAGTGGAACCGGTCCATCTGGTGTGGGCGCTGCTGACCAACAGCGGTAGCGTCCTCAATCAAGCGCTCAATCGGATGAATATCGATAAAGCGCCGATCGAATTGGAAGCCAAGAGCGTGGCGGACAAATTGCCAAAAGTTTCGTCGGTGACGAAAGAGAGCATCAAAATCTCTCGGGCTTTGCAAGAGAGCTTGCAGAAAGCCGAAGGTTTGATGGCCAAGCAAGGTGACCAGTTTTTGGCGGTCGATACATGGCTTTTGGCCAACCTCGATCAGCCGCAGATCAAGGAGGTTTTGGGCAAATATCTGGATATGATGGAGCTCAAAAAGACCTTCGAAGCGATTCGCGGCGGCAAGAAGATCGAGAGCCAAACGGCCGACGAAACGCTTGAAGCGTTGGAAAAATATGGAATCGATCTGAACAAAAAGGCGATTGACGGGGAGCTCGATCCCGTCATCGGTCGTGACGAAGAGATCGAACGGGTGATGCAGATTTTGATCCGTAAGACCAAGAACAACCCCATTTTGCTGGGAGAGCCCGGCGTCGGTAAAACGGCGATCGTCGAGGGGCTCGCGCAACGTATCGTCAACAAAGAGGTGCCTGCGAGTTTGGAGAACAAACGGGTCGTGGCCCTGGATATGAGTGCCTTGATCGCCGGCGCGAAGTATCGCGGTGAGTTCGAAGATCGCCTCAAAGCGGTCATCGAAGAGGTCAAAAACAGCGGTGACGTGATCCTCTTCATCGACGAAATCCATACGATCGTCGGTGCGGGCGCGAGCGAAGGAAGTATGGATGCGGCCAATATGCTCAAACCCGCACTTGCGCGGGGTGAGCTTCACACGATCGGTGCGACGACGCTCAAAGAGTACCGTAAATATTTCGAAAAAGATGCGGCACTTCAGCGCCGCTTCCAACCGGTACACGTCAACGAGCCCAGCATCAACCAAGCCTTGCAGATCTTGCGGGGTCTGAGAGAGCGGCTGGAAGCGTTTCACAACGTGACGATCCTCGATAGCGCACTGGTCGCCGCCGCCAAACTCTCGGCCCGCTACATCACGGACCGTTATCTGCCCGACAAAGCGATCGACCTGATCGACGAAGCGGCGGCGGAGCTGAAGATGCAGATCGAGAGC
>CAZORY010000007.1:0-21788 GCA_964582435.1 uncultured Campylobacterales bacterium | reverse complement strand
CCCATCGTATATCCAGGACCCCATCGGATGAATAGCCACCATCCAATGGCGGCGAAAAGAGCGAAAGGGAGCGTAAAGAGAGACCAACTCTTTGCGATCGCTTCGAAGGTCTCTTGCCAGTGGGTGACGAATAGTCCCATCTCGACCGTCGTAAAAAAGGTACCGGTGTAACGGTAGTAAAGAGTCTGTAAAAAAACCGACGAGAGTGTCGTCGCTATCGTGAAGCGGACGAGAAAAACGCCTAGACGACTCACCGTCTGCGTAGCGCTCTTAGTAAAAATCGATCGGGACTGACGGTCGGATCGATCCTTCGCTTAGCCACGATCCTATCCGCCAGCCACCGCCCCATCAGTGGTGCGAAGACAAAACCTCGCCCCCCGAAACCATTGGCGATATAAAGCCCTTCCATCTTCTCGATTCGCTCATCGTCGGGCTGTAGAGATTGGGTGGGACTCCCAACTTCTCTTGATTGGGTCGCCACGCCGGCAAGGCACCGACGACGGGGAGATGGTCGGAGACCGAAGCACGGTGGCCGGCGTAGATACGCACAAGCTGTTGATCTCGCAGTGACGGGACCAAGGAGACCGCGTCGACGATCAGTTGATGGACCCGCTCGATTTCGCTTCGCGGGTCGTTGCGAACATGGGTCGCGCCAATACGTACGATGCCCTCGATATTGGCCGAAACCGAAAGCTTTTGATGAAGCGTCACCGCGATATCCGCATCGCTTCGGACATCGACCCGTTCCCCCCACACTCCGCCGATGCTTAGGTAGGGCAACGGTAGCGCGAATGCGTCGGCACCGGTAGCGAGAACCAAGATCGGCGCGGCCACGCCGCCAAGATGCCATAGCCCACCTTCCCGTCGCGGTGTCGCCGTCCACCCCCAAGAGGTTTCGATACCTTCGACGAGTTTTCGAGCCACCCCCATCGGATCGACGAAAGCGGCATGGGGAAAATGAAAACCACCCCACCTTTTCGCCTCCTTTGCGATATAAGGAAACTCCGTGGGATCGATCGTATCGAAGGGCAGGTCGATGAAGGGTCGGAACGTTTCGAAGCGTATCGCATCCTCTTCGTTTTTGGGCAGTCGTATCAATCCTTTTTGGAAAAAGTACTCGGAAGCGATGTCCGCGTAGAAATCGAGAGCGAAACGATAGGCCTCGTTGGTAAGCTTTTGCAGCACACCCCCTTTGCCTAGTCGAGGAGAGAGAAAAGCTCCTGCCGCACCACTGGCACCGGCTAGCAAACCTTTTTTATCGACGAGCAGGACCTTTTGACCCGATTGGCGCAGCCAATAGGCCGTCGTCACACCGGCGATTCCGGCCCCTACGACGATCGTATCGTATTTTCGAGCCATCCATTCCTCTCGAGTTTCATCGATGGGACGCCTACCGGCCCTCTTTGTCGAACCATATGACGATCAGAGGGAGATCTCTTTGATATCGGCGATCTCTTTGAAAGCTTTGTAGATGCGGCCTACCAGATTTTGACGGTTGGTACGCAGTCTCTCATCCTCGGCATTGACCATCACGTTGTCGAAAAAACGATCGAGATGGGGTTTGAGAGAAAAGAGGGCATCGAGTTTCGTCTCGTAATCGGGATAGGATGCGGCGACGACCCGCTGGAAAGCGTCCCATAGGGCACGTTCCTCCTCTTTTTCGAAGAGTCCCGTATCGACAGGCATATCGTCGGCCAAATCGATCGTTTTGCTGATATTGGCGACCCGTTTGAAAGTAGTGAAGATCGTTTTGAAATCGTCGCTTTCGGTGATGTTTTTGAGCGCTTGAACCTTTTTGACGATTTGGGTGATCTCCCGCTCGCCACTGGCCAAAACGGCGGATACGATGGAGGGATTGGCATCGAGCTGCTTGTAGAAACGCTCGTCGAAAAAACTCTCCAATTTTTCGGTGTCAAACGGTGCGTACGCCCCTTTGAAGCGTTCGATCGTTTCGGTGATATGAAAAGGGATGTCGAAATGGGTGACGATACGAATGATCCCCGCAGCGGCCCGTCTGAGAGCGAAAGGATCTCGGGAACCGGTCGGAATCTTGCCGACGGAAAAGAGAGCCATCAGATTGTCCAACTTGTAGGCGATGGCCAGCAGCGCACCGAACATATCCTCGGGCAACTCGCTCTCTTCGCCGATAGGTAGATACTGATCCCGTATCGCCCGGCAGACCAAATCGTCCTCACCCATCGCTTTGGCGTAGTAGTAGCCCATGATTCCCTGCAGTTCGGTAAATTCATAGACCATTTCGCTCAAAAGATCGGCTTTGGCAAGCATCGCCGCCCGCTCGGCCAACGCTTTGAGCTCACCGATATCTTTACCCGTTTCGTCCGTCAAACGCTCGGCGTAACGCTCGACCAATCCCATCATGATCTTGCTCTCGCGTACGCTTTTGTCGAACATCGACCCCAAGCCGTCCATGAAGACGATCGCTTTCAACCCTTCGGGATCGAGCCCTCTTGCAAGATCGTTCTCGTAAAAGAACATCGCATCGGCGAGTCTGGGTCTTAGCACCCGTTCGTTCCCGGCGATCACTTGAGAAAAATCGTCGGTTTTTGCGTTGGAGACGACGACGAAAGCATGGGTGAGTACGCCCTCTTTGAAAACGGGGAAATAGCGTTGATGCTCTTTCATGCTGGTCATGATCACTTCCGGCGGCAGACGCAAGAAGCTCTCGTCGAAGTGCCCCATCAGGGCCGTCGGATACTCGGTGATCGCCACCACCTCCTCCATCAACGCCTCGTCTCGTCCCACTTCCACACCTTCGGTTTCGATGCGTTCGAAATCGGCCAATATCTTCTCCCGCCGACGATCGGCGAAAAGTTCCACACCCCCTTCGCGCAACCCTTCGAAGTAGCCTTTGGCATCCTCGAAAGCGATAGGCTCGAAGCTCACTTGTCGATGAACGCGGGTCGACTTGGCCGAAGAGACGCCGTAGATCTCCATCGGCACGGATTCTCGCCCTAGCATCGCCACGACCCAACGGACCGGCCGGATGAACTCCTCTTTACGATCACCCCAGCGCATCATCTTGCCAAAACGCATCGAACCGAGCCAATCCATGACCATCTCTTCCAGCAAGGCCTTCGCTGGCTCGCCGGCGATGGTTCGTCGGTAGTAGAGAACCTCTTTGCCCCCCTTTTCACCTCGGCCCAGCTCCTCGATCTTCACGCCGCATTTTTGGGCGAAACTCTCCGCCGCCCTGGTCGGCTCTCCATCCTTGAAAGCGATCGATAGCGGTGGACCGAAAAGCTCCTCTTGGCTATCGGGTTGCTTGAGAGGAAATTCGGGGTGCCAAAGCACCAATCGCCTTGGCGTGTAGGCAAATTGAAAATCGCATAGAAGACGATTGGCTTCCAGGATCTTTTCCCAAGATCTTTCGATATCGTCCAAAATTTTCAACAATGGTACGGCGGGCAACTCCTCCACGCCGATTTCGATAAGCAGTGGTTGCGTCATCAAGGTCGCTCCAATATGAAGAAATTGGTCCGATTCTATCCAAAGCGGACTTATAAAGAGGTCAAAGGATCGGTGCCATCAGACGTGCCAGGCGCACGGCCACTTTGAACCAGAAAGGTTTACGCTCCAGAATATCGGAGGCTTGGAGATAGGCGTGCTCGAAATCCCTTTCGAACATCTTTTCGACGGCCGCGGCGAACCCTGCCTCCTCGACGACGGCCGTGATTTCGAAATTGAGCCGGAAGGAGCGGTTGTCGAAATTGGCGGTGCCGACGGAGGCGGTACGCTCGTCGATCAGCATGACCTTTTCATGTAAAAAACCCTTCCGATATCGATAAAATCGTACCCCGGTGAGTCCGATTTCCTCAAAATAACTGAATGCGGCCAACCATACCACGAGATGGTCGGTTTTTTCCGGAATCAAAATGCGCACGTCCACGCCCCGCAAACCCGCCAACTGCAGGGCATACACTACCGCATCGTCGGGGACGAAATAGGGGGATGCGATCCAGATACGCCGTTTGGCGCGATTGATGGCGTGTAGAAACATCAGTTCCGCCGTCTCCTTCTCGTCCGCAGGCCCGGAAGGTATCACCAACACCTTCGCATCGCCCTTCTCACAAGGATGGGGCGTCCAATCGAGATAATCGAGTTGTTCCCCACATGCCCAGTACCAATCTTCGGCGAACGAGAGCTGCGCCGCCATGACCGATGGTCCTTCCAGCCGTACATGTGTGTCTCGCCAATCGCCGATTTTAGGGTCTTTGCCTAGATATTCGTCGCCCACGTTGAGTCCCCCGAGCCAGGCATACCGGCCGTCGACGACCACCACTTTACGGTGATTGCGAAAATTGAGCTGAAATTTATTCTTCCATCCTTTACGGGTATTGAAAGGATGGATGGCGATGCCCGCTTCTTTCAACGTATCGAGATAACGGGTAGACAATTCGTAACTTCCGATCTCGTCGTACAAAAAAGCGACCTTCACGCCCTCTGCGGCTTTGGCGATCAGACGGCGCTGCAGGGCACGCCCCACCTCGTCGTCACGAACGATGTAAAACTGTACCAGGACATATGAGGAGGCGGCTTCGATGCCGTCGAACATCGAACGAAAGGTCGCCTCCCCGTCGATGAGAAGTTGTACGTCGTTGAAATCGGTCGACGGCAATGGGGCCAACTTACCGGCGATCGTTCCGTGATAGATGGTGCGTCGTTCTTCGCGATAGCCGGACATTCGCGCCACCAGACGTGCCATCCCTTGTCTGACGGTTCGGTCGGTCATCCGTTTCGCCAGACGATACCCGTAAAACCGGCTTCTGCCAAATACCCAATACGCAGGAAGAGCCACTTCCGGGACCGTGACGAGAAAGATGATCCACGCGATCGCTCCCTGGGAGGTACGTGCTTCCATCACCGCTTTGAACGCCGTCAAAAGCCCCAGTAGATGGGATAGAAGAATCAGTTGGACCCACATTTCATCCCCCATTCGATCCTTTCGTCGGTATAATAGATTGTACCGAAAGTCGTGTCGCTGGGCACGCTTGGCGGTCCGATCCTCTTTTCGAAGGATGCGAACCGATGTTCGAAACATCAAGACCTCGCCATTATCATAACGAAACGACCCGTCTGTCCTCCGAACTTCCCCGTCGATTCGGCATGTTCTCTTGGAATGTCAACAAAAACGGCAGACTCCGTGATTTCGCCCGACTCTTCGCCGAATGGGAGCGAACCTGGCATCTTTACTTGATCCTGCTTCAAGAGGCGAGGTTGCGTCCGCAAAAGCCCTTTTTGCTACCGGAATGGGGCTACCATTTCGCCGCCAATCTATCGGTGGGAGGTACGAGATACGGCGTATTGAGTGCTTCGAGGGCGAAATCGTTGGAAGCTCGGGCCTTTCTCAGCGGCGGGAAAGAGGCCTATGTGGGTCCACGGAAAAGTCTCCTTCTCACCCGTTACGCCCTACAAGGCGGTGGCACGCTCCTTTGCGTCAATCTACATGCCATCAATTTTCGAGAGACCGCGCGCTACCGTAAAGAGCTCACCGCCATCTACGAAACGATCGCACGATATGAAGGTGCCATGATCGTCGCCGGGGATTTCAACAGTTGGAATCCTGCCCGTCTGCGATCACTTTGGCAATTCCGGGAGGCACTAGGACTGGAGATCGTCGAAATGGATCGAAAGGTCAAATCCTTTTTGGGCCATCCACTCGACTTCATTTTCTATCGTGGCCTTCGTCCGATCCGCGCACAAATTCTTCCTCATCCAGACCTTTCGGACCACGATCCTCTTTTGGTCGAATTCGAAGTCCTTTCAGGATGAAGGGCCCCATTCGACGTTTCATCGGCTGCCGCAGACGTAGCGGACATCTTCGGGTGCGTAAGCGCTGTGAGGTGTCTCGGGCTCGCTTTCCATCCGATCGCCAGGACCCAACTCGATCGATCGACCTGCCTCTTCGATGACCAATCGACCCGTAAGGATCCATCGCACTTCGTGATGAGGATGGGTATGCACGCCATATCGGGTGCCGGCTCGGTCATACCATGTGAAAATGTTGAAAAACCCCTCCTCCTTCAACCGTCGAACGATGACCGCTTCCTCGGTGATTTCTGTATGTACGACGTCGGCCATCATAGCTTCCGGCTATCGACGATAAAGGTCACCGGGCCGTCGTTGACGATGCCTACCTCCATCATCGCCCCGAATCGTCCCCGTTCGACCGGCACGAAAGCGGCCAACTCGTCGCAAAAACGTTCATACAGCCTTTCGGCTTCCTTGGGGGGCATCGCTTCATCGAAACTCGGTCGTCTACCTCGTTTCACGTCACCGGCTAGAGTGAACTGGCTCACGACCAGCGCTTCACCGCCGATCTCGACGAGGCTTCTGTTCATCTTGCCCCGTTCGTCGGCGAAGATGCGTAGATGGGGGATCTTTTTGATCAGTTTGTCGATATCCGACGGGGTGTCCCCTTTGAGAATGCCGAGCAAGAGCGTGATTCCTGCGCCGATGCGAGCGATCTCTTCACCGTCGATCGTGACGTAGGAGTTTCGGACCCGTTGGATCAGTGCGATCACTTTCGATCCTCCTCCCCATAACGTTCTTCGTATTTGCCGGCGTGATATCCCCGTATGATCCATACCATGAAAAGTACGAAAAGTATCGTCATCACCCAATCCATCACACCGTTCATATCGATCCTTTGAAAGTGGAGAAGTTTTGTCGCACCGCTTCGTAGGCGACGATTCCCACGGCGATGGAGATGTTGAGGCTACGCCCTTCCGGCGTCATCGGAATCGTGATGCACCGATGCGCGTACTTTTCCCTGAGCCTATCCGGCAAACCGTGCGTCTCGCTGCCGAATAGCAGCCAGTCACCCGGCTTGAAATCGGCTTCGAAATAGTTGCGCTCCGTCTTGGTCGTCGCCAGCCAAAGCCGCTCGCCCCCGTGTGCCTCCAAAAAGGCATCCAGCGATGGCCAGATCGTGGGATCGAGCTTGTGCCAATAATCGAGCCCCGCCCGCTTGAGCCTGGTATCGGTGATTTCGAACCCCAACGGTTCGATCAGGTGCAGCGAGGCGCCCATATTGACGCAAAGCCGGCCTATGGTTCCGGTGTTGGGAGCGATTTTCGGCTCGACGAGGACGATGTTGACCATTCACGATGACTCCAGCGAAAGATGATAGAATTGTAGCCAAAAAGCGGAGAAACGAGGATGAAACGGTTTTTGATCCATCTGCTACCCGTTCTGATACTGATAGGTTGCGCCAAAGCGCCTATCACCGGCCGAAACGAGTTGATCATGGTCTCTCCCCAGCAGGAGATGGCGATGGGATATCAAGCGGAGAAAAAAATCCTTGAAAAGGAGAAGCTCTCCCACGACCCCAAATATGTGGCGATGGTGGAGAGAGTGGGCAGACGTATCGCCAAAGCGACCGGATTGAAACTCGATTGGCAATTCTCCGTCATCGACAAAGATGTCGCCAACGCTTTTTGCCTACCCAACGGTCATATCTTCGTCTATACCGGGCTTTTCAAATATGTGGCCAACGATGCCCAACTCGCCACCGTACTTGCCCATGAGGTTGGCCATGCCATCGCCCACCACGCCGCAGAACGGGTAAGCGTAGCGATGATGACGAATCTTGCCGCCGCACTCGCTGCCAGTGCCGTCGACAACCGCGTCCACGACTCGACTCGGCAGATGTTGTACGATTTGGCCTTGGGGCTCGGTGCGAACGTTGGCGTCATGATGCCCTACTCTCGTATGCAGGAGTCCGAAGCCGACCATATCGGACTCATTTTGATGGCCGAAGCCTGCTACGATCCGAGAGAAGCTCTCAAATTCTGGGCCAAATTCGCCAAAGCCAACGCCGGCAAAGAGCCGCCCGCATTCCTCTCCGACCATCCCGCCACTCGGGAACGGATCGCCCAGCTCGAAAAACTGATGCCCCAAGCTCTGGCGATATATCGCCAATGCAAACGCTAGATCCTCAACGATCCCGGCCATAAAGCCGTACCAGGTCCGCCAACCGTTCCCACGGCGCGCCGTCGAGCTGCGCTTCGCTCATCCGCCAGCGCCAATTGCCCTCCGCTCGGCCCGGCGTGTTCATTCTCGCGTCGCTACCCAGTTCTAGTATGTCTTGCATAGGTACGATCGCCGTATCGGCGGTCGAAGCCATCGCTTCGCGCATCATCTGCCACACGATCGAATCGTCGCTACGACTCAAATAGCTCAACACCCGCGACTTGGCGTCGAAGGTCTCGAACCATCCCAGTGTCGTATCGTTGTCGTGGGTGCCGGTATAGACGACACAATGGGGATGGATATAGTTGTGGGGGAGATAGGGATTGTCCGATCCTCCGCCGAAAGCGAACTGCAAGATTTTCATACCGGCAAATCCGAAATCGTCGCGCAACTTCTCCACCTCGGGCGTGATGAGGCCAAGATCCTCGGCGATGATGGGCAAATCCCCGAAACGGGTCTCGAGCGCAGCGAAAAAATGGTGCCCCGGTCCTTCCACCCATTCGCCATCAATCGCCGTTTCCTTCTTGGCAGGTATCGCCCAATAGGCTTGAAACCCTCTAAAATGGTCGATGCGAATCCCATCGAACATCTCCAACGCCATCGCCATACGATCCATCCACCAATCGTAACCTCGCGCTTTCAACCGACCCCAGTCGTAAAGGGGGTTGCCCCAACGCTGCCCGGTGGGGCTGAAATAATCGGGAGGCACCCCCGCGACCCGCAAAGGATGGCCCGCTTCGTCGAGTTCGAAATACTCACGATGGGCCCAGACGTCGGCACTGTCCCCACTGACGTAGATCGGCATATCGCCGACGATGGCCACCCCTTTGGTATGCGCGTATCGCTTGAGTCGTCGCCACTGCTCGAAGAAGAGGTATTGCAAAAAACGGTGCCAATCGATTCGTTCGGCGAGGCGCTTTTTCGCATCGTCCAGGGCATCGGGCTCTCTACGACGCAATCCCCGCTCCCACGCTTGCCACGGTTTACCACCCGTCGACTCTTTGATCGCCATGAAAAGAGCGTAATCTTCGAGCCAACCTTTCTGCTCTTCGCAAAAACGATCGAACGCGTCGCCAAAAGGCTTACGGGATACGAATCGAGCGTAAGCCTCTTTGAGAAGCGGTAATTTGTAAGCGCGTACCTTGTCGTATTCGACGGCCAACGGATCGAAATCCTCATGGAGGACGAGATGCTCTTGCAACAAGCCCTTTTCGACCAGGTCGAAAAGATCGATCATCAGAGGTTCACCGGCGAAAGCGGAGTAGGATTGATAGGGTGAATCACCCCATCCTACGGGCCCTAGCGGCAGCAATTGCCAACGCCGTATCCCCGCATCGGCCAACCTATCGACGAAGCGACAAGCTCGCTCTCCAAACGTCCCTATCCCGTAAGGATCGGGCAAGCTGGTAGGATGTAGCAGCACACCGGCCGCTCTTTCCGAAAAGATGTTTTTCATCGTCTTATCCGTTTGGTAACAATTAAAAGATAGAATATACCAAAATCAAGTGACGAGAAGGAAATCGATGCGACATAGCGATATATTGATCATAGGCGGCGGCCCGGCCGCGATGGTGGCGGCAGGGACCGCTCGCCAGTACTATCCCGAAAAACGTGTGACCGTCTTGAAAAAGAGCGAAGAATCGTTGGTCCCTTGTGGTATTCCCTACGTTTTCGGTCCCCTACTCGACTCTCCAGAAGACGACATGATCCCTTGCGGGCAGATGGCGGCAAAGATGGGTACACATCTCGTCGTCGACGAAGCGGTCGATATCGATTACGACGCCAAAAGGGTCATGGGACGAAGCGGCGAAAGCTACGGCTACGACAAACTGATCATCGCGACCGGTTCGGTTCCCAACGTACCGCGTAATATCGCCAATCACGATGCGAAGGGAGTCTTTCAAGTCCCCAAAGAGCCCGACTATATTCGTCGCATGCACGAAGCCCTACGGCCCATGCGCAAGATCGTCGTCGTAGGGACCGGATTCATCGGTATCGAGATCGCCAACGAATTGGCCGATATCGGCAAAGAGGTGGCATTGGTAGGTTCACGTCTGCTCAAACACTCCTTCGACCCGGAGGTAAGCGAGTATATGCAAAGGATCGTCGCATCCAAAGGGATCGTCCACTATCGCGACAGGAAAACCTGCGAAATCACCGTCGACGCGCGGGGTCATGCCAATGGCGTCACCTTCGAAGATGGCGAACATGTGGCGTGCGACGGTGTCGTTCTGGCCACCGGTTATCGCCCCAACACGGAACTGGCGAGAAAAACGGGCCTTTCCATGCGACAGTTCGACACGATCTACGTGGACGAGTACATGCGCACCACCAAACCCGATGTCTTCGCCATCGGCGACTGTGCCGAAAAGCGCCACTTCATCACCAAACGGACGATCCCAGTCATGTTGGCTTCCACCGCCACCGCCGAAGCACGAATCGCCGTGACCAACCTTTACGCCATCAACCTGGTCAAATCCTTCTCCGGTACGATCGCCATCTTTTCCACCGTCGTTGGCGACACCTGCTTCGGTTCGGCCGGGATCACCGAAGAAGATGCCCACAAGCAGAAGATCGACATCGCCAGCAGCGTCGTCAAAGTGGACGACAAACATCCCGCCAAACTACCGGGTAGCCACAAACAGGCGGTCAAACTGATCGCTTCACGGGCTACAGGACAACTACTTGGCGCCCAAGTGGTTGGTGGTATCGACATCGGTGAAATGATCAACATGCTCGGCGTCATCATCGAAAACCGAATGACGATCTTCGATCTGTTAGGGTTGCAGGTCGCGACCCATCCCCTTCTGACATCCGCACCGACGACCTATCCCATCATCGTCGCCGCACAGAATCTAGCGACCCGCCATTTGGGCCAGTAAAAGCGGCCTACTCTTGCAATGCGGGACAATCCTTTGGACGAACGACCACATCGAAAAGTTTTTTGCCGGTGTGGGCCGAAAGGTAGCGATGAACCAGTGTAATACCGCTCTTTAAAAAACGTACGGCGTTTCGGCAAGTGCCGCGTGTGACGTTGCGCGTCATTCGATCTTTTCCCTCTTCGATGAGTTGGGTATCGCTTTTGGGGCCGGCATCGACCTTGAAGATATAGACGAGCGTCGTTCCTCGACCTTGTACATCGACCATCGTCGTATAGGGATCGACCTTTTGAGGGAGATTCTCTTTGATCCCCTTCACCGCAGCTTGAACGACCGCCTCGTTTTGCAGCCGCACCTTGTCGATGCCGCTCGCCGTCAGCGACCACGTCGCCAAAAGAATCAACCAAGCGATTCTCATCCTTCCCTCCATCTTTTATATCGTTCGATCAGTCCATTGGTGGAGCTGTCGTGGCCGGTGATCGATTCGTCGTCTCGAAGTTGCGGCAAAATCTTTCGAGCCAGGTGCTTGCCAAGCTCCACGCCCCACTGATCGAAACTGTAAATGTTCCATATGACGCCCTGGACGAAGATCTTGTGTTCGTAAAGGGCGATTAGCATGCCCAGGGCATAAGGTGTCACTTTTTTGAGCAAAAAAGTGTTGCTCGGACGATTGCCTTCGAAGATTTTGTGAGGAATCAGATCGGCCACTTCATCAAGATCTTCGCCCGCTTCCAAAAACTCCCGCTCGACCTCTTCTCTCGTTTTGCCGAAGGCCAACGCTTCCGTCTGGGCGAAAAAGTTGCTCAGCAGTTTCATATGGTGATCGCCGATGGGATTGAGGGAGTTGGCCGGCGCGATAAAATCGCACGGAATTAGTTTGGTGCCTTGATGGATCAGCTGAAAAAAGGCGTGTTGGCCGTTGGTGCCGGGTTCACCCCAAATGATGGGGCCCGTTTGCCAGCGAACCTTTTCGTTCTTTCGACTGACCGATTTGCCATTCGACTCCATGTCTCCTTGTTGCAAATAGGCCGGAAAGCGATGCATATACTGATCGTAAGGCAAGATGGCGTGGCTCTCGGCACCGAAGAAGTTGTCGTACCATATCCCAAGCAACGCCATGATCACGGGGATATTTTTTTCGAGCGGGGTATGGCGAAAGTGACGGTCGACGGCATGGGCCCCTTCCAGAAGCTCTTCGAAACGCTCGAAACCGATCGTCAACGCGATCGATAGACCGATGGCCGACCAGAGTGAATAGCGTCCGCCCACCCAATCCCAAAAGGTAAACATATGATCGGGATGGATCCCGAAGGCCACCACCGCCTTTTCGTTGGTACTCATCGCGACGAAATGTTTTTCGATCGCTTTTTCGTCCCCCGCCGATCGTAAAAACCACGCTCTGGCGGTATGGGCGTTGGTCATCGTCTCTTGGGTCGTGAAGGTTTTGGAAGCGATCAAAAACAGAGTCGTCTCCGGATCGCACATTTTGAGCGTCTCGGCGATATGTGTCCCATCGACGTTGGAGACGAAGTACGGCGTGATACTCCGTAGCTTGTAGTGCTTCAGCGCTTCGGTCACCATCACGGGGCCAAGATCCGAGCCTCCGATACCGATATTGACGATCGTGTCGATCGGTTTGCCGGTATATCCGCGCCACGTACCGCTATGAACCTTCCGACAAAAGTCGCGCATCTTCGCCAAAACGGCGTTGACGTGGGGCATCACATCTTCACCGTCGACGTAGATCGGGGTATTGGCACGGTTGCGAAGGGCGACGTGCAAGACCGCGCGATTTTCGGTGCGGTTGATCTTTTCCCCGCGAAACATCGCTTCCCTGGCCCCTTCCACGTCACACGCTTCGGCCAGTTGGATCAACGCCTCGAACACCTCCTCGTCGATACGGTTTTTGGAAAAATCGAAAAGGAGTTGATCGTCCAACATCAAACTGAAGCGTTCGAATCGTCGAGGGTCTTTGGCGAACCATTCCCGCAGGTGAATACCGCGTGTTTTTTCATAAAGGTCTTGCAGTCGCCGCCACGCTTTCGTTTCGACGGGATCGATATTTTTCATCATCTCTCAACCCTTCAAATCTGTTTGAAAAAAGAGACGCCTAGAGGCGGTAGCGTCACTTCGATCGAAAAATCCCTACCGTGGGCGGGAATCGGTCGGGTCTCGACGGGCTCGGGATTGGTGATGTTCCACCCCGCGTAGCGTTCGTACTGGGAGTTGAAGATCTCTTTCCATCGTCCCTCCTTCGGTAAGCCGACACGATAGTTTTCCATCACGGTATCGGCGAAATGGCATAGAACGAGGATCGTCTCCTCTTCGAGGTCGCTTTTGCGCAAAAAGGCCAAGACATTGTGCTGATAATCGGTATCGTCGATCCATTCAAAGCCTGCATGCTTTTCGTCGTACAGATGCAGCGCCCGCTCGGTTTTGTAAAGGGCGTTGAGCTCGCGTACCATCCGCTGCAATCCCGAGTGTCTTGGCGCCTCGAGCAGATGCCAATCGAGGCTTTGCTTATAGTTCCACTCCCGCCACTGTCCGAACTCGCCGCCCATAAAGAGTAGTTTCTTGCCCGGATGGGCCGTCATGTAAGCCAACAAAGCTCTGAGATTGGCGAATTTCTGGTTCTCGTCACCCGGCATCCTGCCGATCAGTGATCCTTTCATATGGACCACTTCGTCGTGACTGAGGGGCAAAATGAAATTTTCGTCGAAGGCGTACCACATGCTGAAAGTGATTTGATGGTGATGGTGTTGACGGTAGATCGGATCGAGTTTGAAATATTTGAGCGTATCGTGCATCCAGCCCATATTCCATTTGAAGCCAAATCCCAAACCTCCCACGTAAACTGGACGCGTCACCATCGGATAAGCCGTCGATTCTTCGGCGATCATCACGATATCGTCGAAGTGTCCGTAAGTCGTCTCGTTGAGCTGTTTCAAAAAGGCGATCGCTTCGAGGTTTTCGTTGCCACCGTATCGATTGGGGATCCACTCCCCCTCTTTTCTCGCGTAGTCGAGATAGAGCATCGACGCCACCGCATCGACGCGTATCCCGTCGATATGGTACTTTTCGAGCCAATAGAGGGCACTGGAAATCAAAAAGGCGCGTACTTCGTTGCGACCGTAATTGAAAATCGCGCTTTTCCATTCGGGATGATACCCGAGCCTGGGGTCTTCATGCTCGTAGAGGCAAGTCCCGTCGAAATTGATGAGCCCATGCCCGTCGGTCACGAAGTGCGAAGGCACCCAGTCCATGATGACACCGATGCCATGCGCGTGCATCGTATCGACGAAGGTCATGAAATCTTGGGGCGTACCGTAGCGAGCCGTCGGCGCAAAGTAACCCGTCACCTGATATCCCCAGGAGCCTTCGAATGGATACTCGGTGATGGGCAACAACTCCACGTGGGTATAGTTCATCGCCACGAGATACTCGGCCAACGCCTCGGCCGCTTCGGTGTAGCTCAAAGGGCGATCGCCCTCCTCCACTTTGCGACGCCACGAGCCCAAATGGACTTCGTAGATACAAATCGGCGCGTCATGGGCGTTGCGATCTTTACGTAGATCCATCCAAGGCCCATCTTGCCACTCGTAATCGTCGATCTCCCAAATACGCGACGCCGACGCAGGCGGTTTTTCGGCATATTTGGCGTAAGGGTCGGCTTTTTCAAAAATTCTGCCGTCGTATCCTTCGATACGATATTTGTAGGTCTGGCCCTTTCGGGCCCCTACGATGAAACCCTCCCATATACCTGATCCATCCTCACGGATTTTGAGGGGGTGGTGCGTAGGGTCGTAACCGTTGAAATCACCGACGACGGCGACGGAACGGGCATTGGGGGCCCAGACGGCGAAATAACAGCCGTCATCGCCGTCTCGCCTCATCACGTGGGACCCCATCTTGTCGTAGAGTTTGACGTGGGTCCCCTCTTTGAAAAGGTAGATGTCCAGATCGGTAAAACGCGTGACGTCGTAATAAATAGGCAATGGTTTCATCGGTAATTCCTGACCCGCTTGGCATAGAGCGCGTGATAGTAGAGGTCTTCGTACTGCGCGGCTGCATGGGCCCAATCGAAACGTGCCTGCATCGCGTTTTTTCGCATCCTCTCGAAACTGTTGGGATCGTATCGCCACGTATCGACGGCCCATTTGACGGTATGGTAGAGGGCGTCGGCCGTGGCGTCGTGAAATTTGAAGCCGTTACCCGCTCGACTCGCCGGATCGAAGTTGACGATCGTATCGTCCAGACCGCCGGTAGCCCGCACGATCGGCAAGGTACCGTACCGAAGGGAGTAGATCTGATTGAGTCCGCAAGGCTCGAAGAGCGACGGCATCAAAAAGAGGTCGCTACCCGCTTCGATCTTGTGAGCCAAGGCGTTGGAGTAGCCGACATGACAAGCGAAACGATCGGAATAGCGGCCCGCGATATCACTGAAAAAGCCTTCCGCCCACTTTTCACCGGTCCCCAACATCACGATCTGCGTGCCAAGATGCAGCAACCCTTCGATCGCTTGGGCGATCAGACCGATCCCTTTTTGCTCGGCGAAACGCCCTACGAAGCCGATCAATGGTACACTCTCGTCCATCGGCAAGCCGAAATGGCGTTGTAAGTCGGCTTTGCAAACTCCTTTGCCCCTCATATCGTCGATATCGTAGTTTTGTGCGATCAGTGGATCGATGGCGGGATTCCATTCGTCGTAATCGACACCGTTGAGAATCCCGTAGAGTTTGTGGGCATGGGCCCGAATATGGTCGTGAAGCCCGAAACCGAAAGCCGGCGTCTGAATCTCTTGGGCATATTTGCGGCTGACCGTCGTCACCACGTCGGCCTCGGCGATGCCACCTTTGAGGAGATTGACCCCGTCCATCGCTTCGAATCGGTGGGGATCGAACCGTTCCCAGCCGATCTCCAGCACATCGATCAAACCTTTGAAAAAGATGCCTTGATGCTGAAGATTGTGTATCGTCAATACCGTCGCCGCGTCGTGAAAACCTTCGTAAAAACGACTGTGGGCCAAGGCCGGCTGGGCCGCCGTATGCCAATCGTGGGCATGGATGACATCGGGTTTGAAGCCGATCTTTTCACAAAGCCTGAAGGCCGCTTTGCTCAAAAAGGCGAAACGGTTGTCGTTGTCCGAGTAACTGAAGCCCTGTTCGTCGGCATAAAGCCCCGATCGACCGTAGAAGGCTTCGTAATCGATAAAATAGATGGGCACATGGGAGCCAGGGAGTTCATCTTTGTAGACGCCGGCCCACAACTCCCCCATCGGCCCCATCGGCACTCCCAGCGGCCCGGGAACGTGTTCCAGTCCTCCTTTGTCGATGGCGTAGTAGCGGGGCATGACGACGACGACCTCGTGTCCCAGCTTCGCCAGGGCTTTGGGAAGGGCTCCGGCCACATCCGCCAATCCGCCCGTTTTGGCGAAGGGCACCACTTCAGAAGCCGTAAAAAGAATCTTGAGTGACGTTTGCATACTCTTCCTTTATTCCAATGGTTCTATTGTATCCAACAATATCTTCGCCCCCATCAGCGACGCCTCTTCCAAGCGACTCGCTTCGATCCGAAGAGCTTGCAACGAATCGGCCAACGCGTCGTCGCCGATCCGTTCGCGCACGCTATCGACGACCCATGGGTTATGAGCGATCACACCGCCGCCCAAGACCAGAATCGAAGGGTTACAAAGGGTCACCAGTGTCGCGGCGGCGTGGGTGAGCGCTTGGAGATAGTGCTCGGCGATATCGCCTAATGGCGCCGGCGCCCCCATCAGCTCCTCCAACGTCGTCTCGGTTGTCGATCCGTAGAAACGAATCCATTTTTGCAAACCGCTGCCGGACGCGTAGAGTTCGAGACAATTGCTCTTGCCACACCCGCACCGAAAGGGAGCTTGCCGGTAGGGGACATGACCGATTTCTCCTGCCAGTCCCCGAAATCCACGGCAGATCTCCCCTCCCATGACGATGCCGCTTCCAAGCCCGGTGCCCGAATAGAGTGCGACGATATTCTTTTGACCCCAATAGAGCGACTCGGCCAAAGCCGCGCAATTGAGGTCGTTTTCGAGCCGAAGGGGGATCCCGTAACGGGATTCGACGATATTTTGAAGCTCGGGGGTCTTCACGGTAATGTTGGGCGCATTCAAAATCACGCCTTCATACACTTGCCCGGCGAAAGAGACGGCGATCCCATCGATATCGGGATAGTTGGCTATCGCCTCTTCGATAAAGCCGAGCAAATCGGACGATTTCGTCGGTACTTTGCCGCAAAACTCCCGTTCACCCATCAATTCGTAACGCAGCCAAGTGCCACCGATATCGATCGCCAAACGACTCATACCAATCCCCGATACAAGGAGAGATAGCTGGCCGCACACCGCTCGATGGAAAAATCGCACGCCATATCGAAACGACATACGCGTCGCATGCCTCTTCTTCGATCGAACAGCTCCAACGCCTCGTCGATCGCCTCCTGGAGCGCCTCCGGATCCATTCGCTCGAACACGATCCCTTGACCGCACCGTTTGGAGGGTATCGGGTGAACCGTATCGGCCAATCCGCCCGTTCGATGAACCAGCGGCACCGCCCCGTAGCGCATCGAGATCATCTGATTGAGTCCACAAGGCTCGAAACGCGAAGGCATCAATAAAAAGTCGGCGGCGGCGTACATTCGATGGGACAACGCCTCGTCGTAACCATATCGGGTCCATACATTCGGCCAACCAGGAGCCAGACGATCCAACGCCTCGTGAAATCTCGATTCCCCCTCTCCTAAAATCGCCAAAATCAACGGTTTGCGAGCCATCTCCTCCATCGTATCGATCAGTAGATCGATCCCTTTTTGTTCGACGAATCGACCGATAAAAATGAAAAGCGGTAGTTCATATTTTTTGATATCAATCTCGTCGAGGAACGTTCGTTTGCACCGCTGTTTGGGGGCTGGATCTTTCGCATCGTACCGGCACGGGATCGCCGGATCGCGCCAAGGGTCGTAAAGCGTCGTATCGATCCCGTTGAGAATACCTCGTATTTTGCGGGCATGCTTGCGCAAAAAGCCATCCAACCCACATCCGAAGGCTTGGGTTTGGATCTCTTGGGCGTAGGTGGGGCTGACGGTCGTGACCGCATCGGCATGGGCGATGGCGCCTTTGAGCCAATTGACCTTTCCGTAAAACTCCATATCCTCCACATTCATATGGCTGGACGAAAGGCCGATACGCCCCAGAGAATCGGGAGCGAAGATCCCTTGATACGCAAGATTGTGAATCGTGAACACGAGGGGCAGATCGTAGCCTCCATCCCGCAAAATCGGTGCCGCCAAAGCCGTGTGCCAGTCGTTGAGATGCAACACCGACACGTCGTGCCGTAACGCCAGATCCACGATGGCATGGCAAAAGATGGCGAATCGCACGTCGTTGTCCCGATAATCGCCCCTTTCATCGCCGTAGAGACCCCGACGATCGCAAAGGGTTTCGTTGTAGACGAAGCGATGGGTCACGCCAGCATATTCGCATCGAAAATACTCGACCCGATAGCGCCTTTCGCCGATCTTCAAATCCGCATACTCCCCATCCGATACGATGCCGTATGCCTCACGATCGATCGATCGATACAGAGGTGTCACCGAAATCGTAGGTATCCGTTGCGCCAAAGCTTTGGGTAGTGCGTGGGCGATATCCGCCAAACCGCCGCTTTTTGAAAACGGAAACATTTCCGCAGCGGCGAACAGTAGTCTCATTCCCCCTCCTTCATCGCCAGTCGCAAAAGGGATGCCGCCTCTTCGGGAACGACGGGGTTGATCATCATACCGCTGCCAAGTTCGAATCCCCCCATACGAAAGAGCCGAGGCACGATACGCACGCTAAATCGCCATAGTTCGGGTAGATCGTCGAAAAAATCCTCCGTATCGAAGTTTTTTTGCATCGGAGGCGTATCGAAGAGAATATTGAAATCGAAATCCCCCAACTCCCGATAGAGGGCGGCGATACTTCGACGCAACAGTGTGGACAACTCTTCGATCATCGAGGGATCCAGATCGACGATCGATGCCGCCTTGACTTTCGCAAGCACCATCAGTTCGAAAGCGAAGGCGGAAGCGTAAGGACAAAAAGCCACGAACCGCTCACTTTCCGTCACGATCCGTTCGCCCGTATCCTTCTCTTGACGCAAAACGCTCACAAAAAGATTGTGCCGGTGCTGTCGATAGAAGCGATGGGCACGACGCAACCGGTCGAGTTCGCGACGGGGTACGACGGGTAGAGCGATCAGTTGGGTATGGGGATGCGTTTGGGTCGCGGCGGCGTAAGGGCCATGATTTTTGAAAAGAGAAAAGTGGACAAGCCGGATATCGTTGCGTAGATCCGCCACACGTGCCCTCAGCGTCGTAAGCCAATCGATATACTCTTGTTGCCTCCATGCGTCCATACGCTCCAAATGCCGGGGCGTATCGACGATCACTTCATGGGCCCCCAACCCTTCCCAAACGCTGTACACACCCTCTTCTCGGCTCTGCCAAGGCGCTTCTATCTGTACCGCTTTGTAGAGATTGGGGACCACGCGAGTCCGCCAACCGGGTCCGTTGGGCTCGTTGTCGCGAATGGCGTATATCTCGGGCGGCGTCATCGACTCGTGTCCTTCACAAAAAGGACAACGACCTTTGACGGGCGAACCTTCCGGTGGTTTGGAAGGGCGGTAACAATCGGGACGATGGAGCCTTTCCGGTGCGATCAATGCATATTCGTCATGGATCGGATCGTAGCGTATTTCAGACATGCCGTCTCTCCTGTCGCCGTGCCTTCATCCGCTCATACGAACCAGTTTTTCTCATACTCTTCCTTTAGATCCACGACAAGTTCACCCACTCCGGGGAGCACCTGTACGATCTGCCCATCCTCGACCAACTCCAGCCGTAGGGTCGCTCTTTCGAGTTCTGCGAAATAGTGTCTTTTGGAGACACCGATCTCCAGCACGCTATGCATCGCAGCCTCGATGTCCCCATGAATCGGTAGATCGCCAAGATCGATGTCGATCGTTTCGTTACGCTCTTTGACATGGATGCGTAATCTTCGCATCTGCTTCAGACGGGCCATATCCCCGTCCAGCCGTAGATAGAGGCGATCGCTATCCTCGCCCCAGTGGATCCGATTCACGGGCCCTCGCCTTCCCTCCATCGTCGTATAGAGGCGGCTTTCGTCGATCATTCCGCTGCCGAGCCATTCGAAAAAGGAGCTGATCTTCCCGTCGATGATCGGATGGATCGAAAATTGGGGTTCGTTGACGAGCGAATGTAGATCTTTCTTGTGCCCGGCGATCGGTTCGTAGAGGTTGGGCGGCGGGGGAAGGCCAATCGCTTCGTAGACGGCGATCAAATGGCCTCTGAAAAGTGAATCGAACTCAGCGGCGTATTCGGTGAAATGGTCCTCGCCATACCACCAAAACCAATCGGAACACTCCGCGGCGAGGAAATGGTGGATCACATCGGAGCGAATCTTCGCATCCACGCCATTTTCGTGCATGAGATAATCACTTTTGGTCTGATAGAGCAGCTCCCACGCAGCGTTCTTCTCCGGATGGCCTACCCATGTATCGAAATTGCCATAGATCCAAGAGCCCGGCGAGAGTGTGGGAAGATTTTCGGCTTTTCCAGCGGCCAATTCGTCCATGGTGACCGTCCGACACCATGAACACCCCTCCAGCGCTCCGTAGAGCGCTTCGAAAAAATGATAGCCGTTGTCGGGAAAGAATTCCCATGCGTTCTCACCATCTAGGATGACGGATACGGTCGGCTCCTTTTCTTTGGCATGTATCGCCGCAAGTTGGGAGATAAAGTCGTCTGCCGCTGCGTCCGCCGGCCGATATCGATAGGAAAATCCGATCGAATCGCTGAGGCGGTGATCTCTGAAAGCGATGAAAAGATCGTCGTATCTATACCGACGATAGAGCCGTTCGTGATCTGCGTCCGATGCCAAAGACTTGAAAAGTATCGCCTCGTCGGTGGCGATCCAGCGAAGCCCCGCTGCCCGATAGAGGGCGACGCTCTTCGCGTCCACGGCTCCCTCCGCCGGCCAAAAACCGGTAGGCGCACATCCGAAGACCTCTTTGTAAAGGGCGACGGCACGATCGATCTGTGCCTTCGCATCCTCGACGAGACTGAAGTGGTTGGAAGGGATGGAGGTTTGCGGGTTGGCGATCCGGGCGTTTTCCATGTCGATCAGCAGAGGAAGAATCGGATGGTTGTAAGGCGTCGTGGCCAAAGAGATCCGTCCTTGCTTCAAGAGCTCGGCGTAAAGAGGCAAAATGGTCGGTAAAAAAGCGACGAGTCTCCCCACAAGTGCCTCTTTATCCTTTTGGGTATATCCTCGGCCTTTCGCAAGAAGCGTATGGACCAGATCGTCGTGTCGACGCAGGTAGTTGCCGCACCACGCCAACAAAAAAAGCGTCTCCAACTCGATGAAGGCCGTATCGTCGAGCTCCTTTCGAGAGAATAGTTCGGCATATCGCGGCAAAGGCGCGACCATCGTTTCGATCTGTGCCGAATGGCAGATCTTCGCTACGAAAGCCCTCTCTTGCGAAGTGAGCACACTCGGATGTTTGATCAAAAGAGTCAAAAACCGGTCCGATTCGACACCTTCGTCGATATAGAGGCGAAGTTGTTCGATCAGCGACGGAGTGAGATTGAAGGTGGCTTTGATGGAATGGTGGCCAAGGAGCATCCATGGCATATCGTAGTAATCTTTGATCGCATGCAAAAAGACCCAAGGCATACGCATCCGCCCGCCCGCATCTCGGTAGTCGGGCTGGTGCATATGCCAGAAGAATTTAAGTGTCAACCCCATCTATTCTTGCATCCACTGCTCGATCAACGCTTTGTACTTGGCGTAGAGACGCTCTCCGGATTCCTCGTCTTTAGCCTGCATAT
>CAZORY010000006.1:0-21931 GCA_964582435.1 uncultured Campylobacterales bacterium | reverse complement strand
AGCTATCTGCTGGAGAGAGAGGCCAAAATGCCCTGTGCGGTCGAAATCGCCAGCGAATTCCGCTACAAAGAGCCACTCCTTACGAGCGATACCCTTTTTGTCGTGATCAGCCAAAGCGGTGAGACCGCCGATACGCTCGAGGCCCTGCGTATGGCCAAAGCCTCCGGTTTGAAAACCCTAGCTATCTGTAATGTGGACAACTCTTCCATCGTTCGCATGGCCGATGCGACGATTTTGACGCGTGCCGGCATCGAAAAGGGGGTGGCCAGCACCAAAGCGTTCGCTACGCAGGTGATGGTGCTTTGGATGTTGACGCTCTTTTTTACGAAAAAGCGTGGCAACGTCACACATGAAAAGATGAAAGATGAACTTCGTTATATGAGTTACGTTCCCAAAGTATTGCAAAAATCTTTGGAGGCCCACGAAAAATGTAAACGCCTCTCCAAACGCTATCTCCACGGGCACGGTTTCTTCTTCATCGGACGGGATATCTTCTTCCCGTTGGCCTTGGAAGGCGCTCTCAAGCTCAAAGAGATCAGTTATCTGCATGCGGAAGGGTATCCCGCCGGTGAGATGAAACATGGTCCTATCGCTTTGGCGGATGCGGAACTTTTCACGATCGCATTGATGCCAAGTACCCTGCTGTACGACAAAGTCAAAAGCAATGTCGAAGAGTTGAGTGCTCGAGATTCGACGATTTTGGCCATTTCGCCCCAAATGTTCGATTTGGCCGACGACTTTATTTTGACCCATCCACACAAACATCCGATGTTGGAATTTTTCGAAATGATGGTGGTGGAGCAGCTTCTGGCGATGGAGATCTCCATCCGTTTAGGCAACGATGTCGATATGCCGAGAAACCTGGCCAAGAGCGTGACGGTTGAGTGATCGACTACTCGTCGTCGGACTGATATTTCTAGCGATTCTCATTCTTTGGCGGCTGAGCCAAACGAGCCAATCGTCCATTCTATATACGGAAAGGGGGATGGTTGTACGTTCGGACAAAGGTCGTCTTGCCTTGCCCCTTCGAAGAATCGAAAAGGAGAATTTCACCGCCGACGTTTTGGATATCACCCGCACTTTCGCCACTTTGTACGACGGATCGACGATCGTCGATGAAAAGATCACGATGCCTGCGAACTATACCTTCGGCAAAGCGCCGGAGGGTCTGCTCACCTCTATCTTTCCACTAAAAAGTATACGGCGATTGAAAGCGAACGATCGCATGGCTCTTTATCGTGGTTTTCCTAAGGATGGCGAACCTTTCGGAATGCTCGTCGTTTTCAAAGGAAAATACGACCTCCAACTTCTCTATCCGCTCGATGAAGGGCTGACCGATCGGATCGCCTATGTGCTTTTCGACGGTAAAAAATGGAAAGGAGCCTCTATCCACAATCGCGTCGTACAGGGGACGGAGGTCAAGCCGCTATTGAGTGATTGGAACGAAAAGCTGTTCGATCTAGGGATAATCGTCGATAAAGATATGTAACGAGTGGTTGAGTGAGAAACCGGACGGCGAAGCCGTCCATCGGGGGATTAAAGAGGAGTGACGTTTTCGGCTTGGGGACCTTTTTCGCCTTGGCCGATGCTAAAAGTCACTTTTTGACCTTCGTTGAGCTCGACACGGCCGAAACCTGTATGGTTGACTTGACGGAAGTGAACGAAGACGTCTTTGCCGCCATCATCGGGTTGGATAAAGCCGTAGCCTTTTTCAGTATTGAACCATTTGACGGTTCCATTGATCATATCTGCCATGAGATATCCTTGTGAAAAATTTTAGAAAGGATTGGAAGCTCTTTTGCGGAAACTGACTTTCGAAGGCCGAGAGTAGAGTGGTCACACAAAGACGAGAATCGAAATCATCTTTCTTGACGAGCAGTATAGCGCAAGTATACGCAAATAGCAAGCTTTTAAAAAATTATCGGCAAATTTCGACATTTGGGTCTTGAAAAAGGGTTTGGCGGTGGCCTCGATCGATATCGCGATCTGCCTGTGGGGTGATGCAGGGCAAACAATGGACGTGAGGAACACAAATGAGAGGAGAACGAATGAACGGCACCGTATGTTTTCGACTTTTCAATAACCAAACTTTTATCACTCTTGCACTATAATCGCCCCAATACTACGCAAAAGGTGATCCATGCAGCAGGATATCGGTGAACTTCTCAAAGCCCACAAACTATCGACGGAAGATTACGAACATATCAAACAGATTTTAGGACGTACACCCAATCTGGTCGAGATCGGGATCTTCAGTGCGATGTGGAGCGAACACTGCAGCTACAAATCGAGTAAAAAATATTTGCGTGGCTTTCCGACCGAAGCGCCTTGGGTGATCCAGGGGCCGGGTGAAAATGCCGGCGTCATCGATATCGGTGACGGATATGCGGCGGTTTTTAAGATGGAGAGCCACAATCATCCCAGCTACATCGAACCCTACCAAGGGGCGGCCACGGGTGTCGGGGGCATCTTGCGCGACGTTTTTACGATGGGCGCCCGGCCTGTGGCCAATCTCAACGCGCTGCGTTTCGGGCGCATCCGAGGTGACGACGAAACGGCGGCTTATCAGCGCCATTTGGTGCGTGGCGTGGTGGCCGGTATCGGGGGCTACGGTAACTGCATGGGCGTACCCACGGTCGGGGGTGAGACCTTTTTCGACGAAAGTTACAACGGCAATATTCTCGTCAACGCGTTCACATTGGGTATCGCCAAACGTGACGAGATTTTCTACGGCAAAGCCGAAGGGGTTGGCAATCCGGTGATCTACGTCGGTTCCAAAACGGGTCGCGACGGCCTGGGCGGTGCGGTGATGAGTAGCGATAGCTTTACCGAAGAGTCCAAGAGCCTAAGGCCCACGGTACAGGTGGGTGACCCGTTTACGGAAAAGTTGCTGCTCGAGGCGTGCTTGGAGCTTTTCAAGACCGATTACGTCGTCGGTATCCAGGATATGGGGGCAGCGGGCCTGACTTCCAGTTCTTTCGAGATGGCGGGGCGCAGCGGTAGCGGAATGCGGATGGATCTGGACAAAGTTCCGATGCGTGAAGAGGGAATGACGCCTTATGAACTGATGCTCTCCGAATCCCAAGAGCGCATGCTCATCTGTGCCAAAAAGGGAACCGAAGAGAAGATCATCGAGATTTTCGAGAAGTGGGATCTTGACTGTGCCGTCATCGGAGAAGTGACCGATACGGGGCTAATGGAGCTATATTGGTATGGTGAAAAGGTGGCCGAAGTACCCGTCGATCCGGTCAGTGAAGAGGCACCGGTACTCGATCGACCCGTCAAACGGCCTGCCTACCTGGACGAAATTGCCGATATCGATATCGACCGTTTCACGTTGCCCTCCACCCAAGAAGCGTTCGAAACGTTGATACGTGCGACCGAAGTGGTGGACAAGGGATGGGTCTATACCCAATACGATTCGATGGTGCAGACCAACACGATCAAAAAAGGGGGAGATCTGGACGGTTCGGTGATTCGCGTCAAGGAGAACGGTCGAGCCATCGCGATGAGCAGCGACTGTAACCCTAGATACTGTTATATCGATCCCAAAGGAGGTGCCGCGGCGGCCGTGATGGAGAGTGGACGCAACGTGGCGATGACGGGAGCCAGACCCTTGGCGATCACCGATTGTCTCAACTACGGCAATCCCGAAAATCCCGAAGTGATGTGGCAGTTCGCTCAAGGATGTGAGGGTATCAAAGAGGCGTGCAAGGCGTTGGGCACGCCCGTAACGGGTGGTAACGTCTCCCTCTACAACGAAACCAACGGTGTCAGCGTCTATCCGACTCCGACGATCGGGATGGTAGGCGTCAACGAAGATCAGAACAAAGTACTCCCCTCGGCTCTTCAGAAAGAGGGTGATCTGTTATTGTTGGTAGGTCAGACGCGACGGGAGTTCGGCGGTAGCCTCTATCTTAAAGAACTTTTCGGTGTCACGGGCGGTTCGTTGCCGACGATCGACTATGAGAAAGAGCTCGCTTTGTGGGATTTGGTGATCGAATCCAACAGGGAGGGGTTGCTGGTCGCCGCCAAAGATTGCAACGTCGGCGGTCTCGCCATCGCTTTGGCCAAAATGGCGGCCGTAGGCCACAAGGGCGTATCGGCCGAGGTGCCACTCGACGAAGAGACGTTGCTTTTTAGCGAAAGTTTTTCACGGGCGATTTTGGAGGTCTCTCCCGATCATGCCGATCGGGTCTGTGCCATGGCCAAAACGAGAGGGCTTTCTTGTCGAAAGATCGGCGTGGTCGGCGGCGACAAGTTTCGTCTCAACGAGATTGCCGTCGCGATGGATAAGCTCGAAGACCTCTATTTCAATACTTTCAGGAAAGTGATCGAAAAGGATATTTGATTCTTTGAAGAAAATCTCCATCCGCCGTAGAGCTTATGAAAAGATCGCGGACCGTTCACCTTGGCTCTATCGCAACGACCTCCCCCAAAATCTCTATACGCAACCGGGGGAGGTGGCCTGGCTGGTTTACGACGGACATGTCGTCGCGACGGCCTTCATCAACCAAGCGAGCAAGATCGCCGCGAGAATACTCGCGTACGAAGCGGTCGAAATCGATCGAGATTTTTTCGAAAAGCGTCTACGCAAAGCGATCGGAAAACGTGCGGGCGTGCCATCCAACGCTTACCGTATCGTCCACTCCGAAGCCGACGGTCTACCCGGACTTGTGGCCGATCTTTACGGCCCGTATCTGATCCTCTCCATTACAACGGCGGGTATGGACCGCTACAAGGAGAACCTCGTAGATCTATTTATCCAGTTGCTCGATTTACAAGGCATCTATGAAAGAGGGGATAGTATCCGTTCCAAGGAGGGATTGGAGATTCGGGATCGAACGCTTTGGGGCGATGTCGCCGACGAATTCGTGATAGAAGAGGGGAGGGTACGTTTCGTTAGCCGACTCAAAGAGGCTCAAAAGACCGGTTTTTTTCTCGACCAGCGCAAAAATCGTCGTATCGTCGGAAGCCATGGCCGGCGTCATACGCTGGATCTTTTCGCCAATGCCGGAGGATTCGGTATCTATGCCAGATCCGAGCGTACGACATTCGTCGAAATCTCAAAAAGCGCTTGTGCCGCGATAGAAGTCAACGCACGCCTCAATGGCTTGAGGGATTACGAAATCGTACGAAAGGATGTCTTCAAATTCCTCGAAACCGACGAGCGAATCTACGATCTGATCGTCGTCGATCCTCCGGCGTTCGCCAAAAGTAAAAAGAGTCGAAGCGGTGCGATGCGGGGATGGAAGTATCTGATCGCGCGTACCGTCGATCGCTTGGAAGAGGGAGGCTATCTGGCACTTTTTAGCTGTTCGCACGCTCTTGGGATGAAAGATCTCGAAACGTTGGTGCGGAGCGTGTGTATCGAAAAAGATGTCGTGATGGAAGTCGTCGAATGGATGAAACAAGATATCGATCATCCGTGGATCCTGACGATCCCCAACAGTCTCTATCTCACTGGACTTCTACTCCGAAAAGGCTAATCCCACGTTAACGTCCAAAGCGATATAATGGCGACAAATTTTGTGTAAGGATTCGGTATGCGTGCATTGATCAGCGTCAGTGACAAAAGGGGAGTGGTTGCATTCGCCAAAGGGTTGGTCGAGATGGGATGGGAGATCGTCTCCACAGGCGGTACCTATCGTGTGCTCAAAGAGAACGGTGTCGAGGCGATCGAAATCGACGAGGTGACGAAATTTCCCGAATGTTTCGAAGGAAGGGTCAAGACGCTCAATCCCTATATCCACGGGGGCATTCTCTATCGACGGGACAAGATCGCCCATGTCGAACAGGCCAAGGCCCTTGGCGTCTCTGCCATCGATCTGGTCTGTGTCAATCTCTACCCCTTCAAAGAGACGATCGAGCGGACCGATGATTTCGAAGAGATCATCGAAAATATAGATATCGGTGGACCGGCGATGGTCCGTAGTGCCGCCAAAAACTTCAAAAGTGTCACGATCGTTACCGATCCCGAAGACTACGATCGTGTGCTTGCAGCCTTGAAAGAGGAGGGGGATCATAGCGAGCTTCGGCGTGAATTGATGATCAAAGCGTTCGAACATACGGCGGCTTACGATAGTATGATCGCCAACTATATGAATGGGCGTTTTCACGACGGTTTCGGTACGAAGCAGTTCGTCGTCGGCACCAAGGTTTTCGATACGCGATACGGTGAAAATCCTCACCAAAAAGGGGCGCTCTACGAATTCGAAAACTTTTACAGCGACCATTTCAAAACGCTCAAAGGGGAAGCGAGTTTCAACAATTTGACCGATATCAACGGGGCCGTGAGGATCGCGGCGGCTTTCGGCGACGAACCGGCGATCTGTATCGTCAAACACGGTAATCCTTGTGGTTTCGCGATTCGTGAGGATCTGGTGGAAGCCTATACCGAAGCCCTCAAAAGCGATCCAGTGAGCGCTTTTGGCGGCGTCGTCGCAGTCAACGGTATCGTTGACGAGAGATTGGCGAAAAAAATGAACGAGATTTTTCTGGAAGTGGTGATCGCCGGGCGTATCACACCCGAAGCGCAGGAGGTCTTTACCAGCAAGAAACGCATCAAACTCTTCGAGTGTGGTGCCGATCGACTCTTGACGAGTGAGGATCGTTACGATTTCAAACATATCCAGGGAGGCTTCGTCTATCAAGAAGCCGACAAGGTTCGCGACGAAGAGGTAAAAAACGCAGAACTCAAAACCCGACGCGCGGCGACGGCGCAAGAGATGAAAGATCTCGAAATCGCGTGGAAAGTCGCGGCCCTGACCAAATCCAATTGTGTCGTTTACGTCAAACATGGCGCGATGGTGGCGGTAGGTATGGGCATGACCAGTCGGGTCGACGCTGCCAGGTGTGCTCTGAAAAAGGCCGAGGAGATGGGGTTGGACGTCACGGGTGCGGCGATGGCTAGCGAAGCTTTCTTCCCTTTCAGAGATTCGATCGACGCTGCGGCCGCCGCCGGTGTCAAAGCGATCATAGAACCCGGTGGATCGATTCGAGACGACGAAGTGATCGAAGCAGCCGACGAGCATGATATCGCTCTTTATTTTACGGGTGTCCGACACTTTTTGCATTGAAACTTCATGGTATGGTGAAAGTGCTATAATGATCGAAAAGTAAAAGGAGAGTGCATGGATGCGAAAGATCTTGAGTTTTTCAAAAATCGGTTGGAAGAGGAGAGAAGCCGAATCCTGAAGAATATCGAAGCGATCAATAGCGAACTGGCGGTTATCGCTGCGGAAGACGAGATTGACGATATCGAGGATATGGCCGAGTTGAAAGTGGAGAACGATCGTGACAAAGAGACTTTGAAAATTTTGTTGCGTGAACTCAAAGATATCGACGATGCTCTCAAGAAGATCGCGAACGGTACCTACGGTATCGATGAAAAGAGTGGCAAACCTATCCCCAAAGAACGATTGATGGCCAATCCGGCGGCAAGGACCGCGTAACACCACCTTGAAAGGAGGTGCACCATGGTACTGACGAGTCCAGTTTTCGAACATGGCGGTACGATTCCCGTACGATACACATGTGATGGTGAAAACCTTTCGATCCCCTTGACGATGGCCGATATTCCCGAGGGTACCCAATCCCTCGCGCTCATCATGGACGATCCCGATGCGCCGATGGGGGTTTTCGTTCATTGGGTCATCTACGACATTCCTCCGACTTTGACGACTTTGCCCGAAGGTATTCCTAGCGAGCCCTATTGGGAGGAGGGTATTCGGCAAGGAACCAACAGTTACAAAAGGATCGGCTATGACGGTCCGTGCCCACCCAACGGTACCCATCGCTATATGTTCAAATTTTACGCTCTCGATATGTCATTGGATGTGGACGCTGGGTTGACGAAACATCAACTCCTCTCTCTCATCGACGGTCATGTGATCGACGGTGCCGGCTTGATGGGGCTTTACGGGCGTTGAGCCAGGTCGATCGCCGCTTTTATCGCGTTGAGGTAGCTTCGTAGATTGACGTTCCGATTCCTCAGATAGGCGATATCGAAAGCGGTTCCGTGGTCGACGGAGGTACGGACGATCGGCAGGCCGAGACTGATGTTGACGCTTTCGTCGAAATAGAGAGCTTTGAGGGGGGCTAGCCCTTGATCATGGTACATCGCCACCAAATATCGATAGTGTGATCGTACGCGCGGGGAAAAAGCGACATCGGGAACCAGTGGCCCTTCGAAGATTGCCTCGTTCAAACTTTCGTTGGCGATCGCTATCGCCGATTCGATGATACTTTCTTCATCTCCTAAGACTCCATGATCCCCTGCGTGCGGATTGAGGCCTAGGACGCCGACCTTGTCGGCATTCGTACCGTTGTGAAAATCTAGTAGAAAACGTACGAGTCTTTTCTCGTCGATTTCCGAGGCTACGTTTTTAAGAGGAATATGTTCGGTAAATAGTGCGACGTAAAGTTCTTCGCATCCAAGCATCATGATGGCGTCACGATCGAAAAAATCACGAAGCGCGTCGGTATGCCCTTTGTAACGAATACCCGCTTGCATCCACGCCTCTTTGTGGATCGGTAAGGTGACCAGTGCGATACATCGGCCGTGTTCGACGGCTTCGACTCCTTTTTTGAATGAGGCGAAGCTGTAGGCACCGGCGTCGGCGTCGACGCGACCTGGCCGGATATCGAACGTTACGGCATCGATGGGTGTACATATGAAGTCAGCAGGAAGTGCGAGTTTGAGTTTATCGGCTGCTTGCATGGCCATCGAAGGATCGATGAAGTAGTGAGGCTCGCACACTTTTCGTACTTTCTCGTGGGCTCGTATCGCGATTTCGAAGCCGATACCGTTGAGATCGCCCACGCTGATGGCGACGACAGGTTTGGCGGTCCGCAAATCAGCCTACCAGATCGACCATGTCCCGTACGGCCTTTTCAAGACCCGTAAAGACGCTGCGTGCCACGATACTTTGGCCGATGTTGAACTCTTCGATCGCAGCGATGGCTACGACGTCCGCAATATTTTGATAGTTGAGTCCATGACCGGCCGCGACCTTGAGGCCGAGGGAAGATGCGTGATCGGCGCTACCGGCGAGGGTTTCCAAACTTTCGGTGAGTTTGGTTCGGAGGGTATGACGGGGTAGGTCGAGATCTTCGATACGATGGTGTGTGCGAGATAGATTGGAGTGAAGCATCGCGAAGATGTTGGCGTATCGACCCGTATGAAGCTCGATCCACTCCACACCGAGCAGATCGGCACGTGTGATCGTTTCGAGGTCAGGGTCGATGAAGAGGGAGACTTCGATTTCATGGGTATGAAGTTTCTCCACGGCTGCGGCGATACGTTCTTCATATTGTATGATATCAAGACCGCCCTCCGTCGTGACTTCCTCCCGTTTTTCGGGGACGAGAGTCACCCGATGGGGCTTGAGATGACAAACGATATCGAGCACCTCTTGATCCACGGCGCACTCCAAATTGACCGGGAGGGAGGATTGTGTCACGATTCGTCGAGCATCTTCGTCGTGAATGTGGCGTCGATCCTCTCTTAGATGAATCGTGATCTGGTCGGCTCCGGCGCGTGCGACGATGCCTAGTGCGTCGACGGGATCGGGATCGTTGATTTTTCTCGCTTCTCTCAATACGGCGATGTGATCGATGTTGACACCCAATTTTGCCATCAGAGTCTCTCCTGTAGATAATGATAGATCTTCTCCGCCACCTTTTTATAACCGGCGGCATCGGGATAGTGGACCATATTCTTGTTTTTGAGAACGGGTCCGAAAACGTTCGGTATATATTCGACACCCTCTTCTTGGGCCACCTCTTCGTAGAGCCCGATATCGGAAGTGATCATCAAATCGATGAGATCGATATCCGGCATACCGATGACGATGACTTTGGCCCCACCTTTTTTCGCGGTTTCGACCATCTTTTTGAGATTTTCTCTGATTTTGGAGCGTTTGCGACCGGTCAGTAGGTCGTCGTAACCCTCTGCAATGATGATAATGTCGGGTTTGTAACGGTTCAGAACGCTTGGAAAGCGTCTGACGGCATCGCTAGTACGCTCGTTCGCAACCCCGGTGTTGATGACTTCGAAGCCTAACATTTCCGAGAGTTGGGAGGGGTAACTTAGATCTTTCGGGACACCCGAACCTGCCGTCAGACTGTCGCCAAAGGCTACAATCACCGGTGGTTTGTCTCCCGGGATATATAAAGGCGTGGTCGACGTATCGTCGAATCCCTCTTTTTCAAGTTTGTATTGATTGTAGAAGTGGAGTCCTACGAAGAGTGCCACGATGAGGGCGATGAACTCCATTTTACTCAAGCGCATGAAAAATAGTCCTCTTTTTTGACGATATCATACCAGAAAACAATATCGGCTATTTACCACGTTTCGTATAGAAATCCCGTTTGAAGGAATCATAGCGTTTTGCCAGAATCGCTTCGCGTGCTTGTCTCATCAGATACAGATAGTAGTGTAGATTGTGTAAAGAAGCCAATCGGAAATAGGTGAGCTCCTTGGCCCGATAGAGATGGTTGAGATAGGCACGGGAGTATCGTCGGCAGGTATAGCAGTCGCATGTCGAATCGATCGGATCGGGATCCGTTTTGAATCGGGCGGCTTTGATGTTGATCTTGCCGAAGGAGGTGAAGAGCGTCCCGTTTCGCGCATTTCGAGTCGGCATGACGCAATCGAACATATCCACGCCCCGTTCGATATTTTCGATCAGATCTTCAGGTGTGCCGACACCCATCAAATAGCGAGGTTTTTCATGGGGCATCCGTGGCGTCGTCCACTCGACCGTATCGTACATCGCCTGGTTGGCCTCACCTACGCTCAGCCCTCCGATCGCGAATCCATCGAAATCCATCGCACAAAGGGCTTCGGCACTGATTCGTCGGAATTCGGGATCGGTACCTCCTTGGATGATGGCGAAAATATTTTGGTCGCAGCCTATACCCATTGATTGCTTGAAACGGTGATATTCGATCGATTGGCGCGCCCATCGGGTCGTACGGTCGATCGAGAGAGCGATTCTTCGTTTCGTCGCCGGTAGCGCGACTAGATCGTCGAGAATCATCATGATGTCGCTGCCTAAATTGTATTGGATATCGAGAACTTTGGCAGGTGTGAAGTAGTGTTTGCTACCGTCGATATGGCTCCGAAAGAGGATGCCCTCGTCGTCGGGTTTACTGATGTCACTCAGACTGAAAGCTTGAAAACCTCCGCTATCGGTCAAAAAGCTTTTGGTATAACCTGAAAAGCCATGTAAACCGCCCATTTTCTCGATCGTTTCGTCACCGGGACGCAGATATAGATGGTAGGTGTTGGCCAAGATGATATCGGTCGAAAGTGTTTCGAGCATATCGAAGCTATCGAGGGCTTTGACGACGGCTGCGGTACCGACGGGCATGAAAACGGGCGTTTCGATGGTACTGTGAGCGGTGACGAGGGTACAAGCACGAGCTTTACCGTCGCATGCATCGACGTTGAATTTCATGGGTTCATTCCTGATTTCGCTATAATTGCCTACTTTCGACGTCGCGATTAGGCGGCGACATCACGATAGACGGTGCGGAGTCGTATGAAAAAGATATTGATCGTTGCTGATGGAATTGTAGCAAAACATTTTATTCGGCGTATCGCCGATACCTTCGTCAGCGCCAACGAATATACCGTCGTGACTCCCGACCGGTCGGTCCTGCCTCCCAAGCTTCCTTCCAATTTCACGATCTACCATTTCGATCCCACCAGTTACATCAAACTCTCCAAAATCCTCAAAAAGGATTTCGACGATATCTTCATCATCATGAAAAACCGTCTCGATGCGGAGGGCACTTATCTCAACGTACGTCGTGATCGTCCCGATACGCGCGTCACTTTTCTCAATCGGTGGGATATGGCCTTCGATGCCAACCATCTCTTCGACGACGACAACCTGATCGACGTCAACGCCAACGAGTTACTCGCCAATCGCCTTTACGACTTTTTGCCCAACGTGCCCGTCATCGCTCAAAACGTCGGTTTGGGACAAGGCGAGATCATGGAGGTACTGGTCCCGTTCGGGAGTGCCTACGTCTATCGACATATCGGTACCATTATCCAGAACCAGTGGCGAATCGTCGCGCTTTATCGCGGCAATCAGTTGATTTTGGCCAAACCCTCCTTGATGATCAAGCCCAACGATCTGTTGCTCCTGGTGGGAAAACCTGCCGTTTTGGAATCGGTTTTCAAAGCAATCAAGCAGGAGTTGGGACAGTTTCCGGCACCCTTTGGAGAAAATATCTATCTTTTCATCGACATGGTCCGGGAAAAGCCTCGATGCATCCTCCATTGCCTCGAACAGATCCAGTACCTTCATCGACGTCTCAAAGGTCGGCGTCTCGTGATCCGAGTCACCCGTCCTACCGACCCGAAAATCTTGGAAAAGATCAAAGGGCTCGATTCCGAAACGGTCGAATGCATCGTCGATTACGAAGATCGAGACGCGAAAGCGTTGATAGCCGAAGATGTGGAAGCATACAATATAGGTCTTTTGGTGTGTGGGAAGGATATCTTCGACGACAGGCATTATCGTGAAATTTTCTACCGATTGCGAAAGCCGGTGCTGCAGATCAGCCACGTCTCTTTGATGGCACTGCGAAAATTGGTTCTGATCCTTTCCGATGACGAGAGTATGGAGGTGATTTCCACCACGATTTTCGACGTGGCTTCTCAGCTCGATCTGGACATCGAACTACTCGACTATGAATATGACGGAGACGCCGATCGCAAGGGAATCTTGTTGAGCCATTACGAGAATCTTTCCGATATCTTTTCCAAAAAGTTGCAAGTTCGTCGGGAAAATCTCAATCCGATTCGAGCCCTGATGCACGAAAACCCTTTTCTTCAAGTGGTGCCCTTTAGCCACAAAATTCTACAACCTAGAATGTTGGGGTATTTCAGCACCGATATGGAAAAACTCTATTTCAAACTCTCCAACAATCCCCAACTCTTCGTGCCTATCGATGGGGAATAGCGGTGCAAAGCACACATTAAGATACTTTTAAGTAAAATCTCTAAAAACCTTTGCAGGAACGTTCATGAAAGTCTCCATCGCCTTGCCTTCCCCCGTTCAGAGGGGTTACGATATATTGATCGATACACTGCCTACAATCGACGTTGAGGGTAAAGCGCTGATCGTCACCAATCCGAAAGTGGCAGGACTCCATTTGCACCGGGTTCTAGAGAAGATCGAGGCTCCCGAATGTTACGTGACGACGATACCGGATGGAGAAAATTACAAAACGATGGAGACGATCGAATGGCTTCTCGATCGAATGTTCGACCATCGTCTCGACAGAAAATCGACTCTCATCGCGTTCGGTGGCGGTGTGATAGGGGATATGACGGGTTTTGCCGCTTCCATTTTCCAACGGGGGATCGATTTCATTCAGATTCCCACGACGCTTTTGTCTCAGGTCGATGCGAGTGTAGGGGGTAAGACGGGGATCAACAACCGTTTCGGAAAAAATCTTGTCGGCGCTTTCCATCAACCCAAAGCGGTCTATATCGACACCGCTTTTCTCGAGACATTGCCGACGCGAGAGTTCTCCGCCGGTGTCGCCGAGATCGTCAAAATGGCGGTGATGTTCGACGCGGAATTTTTTACATGGCTCGAAACCCACGATCTACACGAGGATGCCAATTTGCGCTACGCCATCAAACGATCGGTGGAAATCAAAGCCGACGTGGTGAGAGAAGATGAGAAGGAGAAAGGTGTTCGAGCCGTTCTCAACTACGGCCATACGTTCGCTCATGTGATCGAAAACTTCAGTGGCTACGGTCACTACCTACACGGTGAGGCGGTCTCGATCGGGATGGTGATGGCCAACGAGTTGGCCATCGAATCGGGATTTTTCAGCCGAGAGGATGCCCGGCGGATCGAAGCTCTTCTGAGACGTTATGGGTTGCCTGTCGATTTCGCCGTCGAAGATCCTGAGCGTTTCTACGACCACTTTTTTCTCGATAAAAAAAGCCACGACAACAAAATCACCTTCATTGTTCCCGAATCGATCGGTAGCTATCGCATGTTGGACAATCCGCCGAAAGAGAGAGTCCTGAAAGTGCTCGAACGTTTCACGAAGGCGGGGGGCCGTGAAGCGTAGTCTTTTCCTTCTGTTGGCTTGGCTTGTGACGCTCCCTGTATGGGCCCAAGAAGCACAGAGCGTACCGGTAGCCAAAAATGCCGTTGAAACGGCACAAAAAAGAATCGAAGAGCAAAAACAGACCGCCGCATTGGAAGCGGAAAAAGTTAAAGCCCGCCAGAAAGAGGAGGAGATCGCACGGTTACGATCCAGTATTCAAGAGATCGATCGGCGACTCAACGAAGAGAGTGTCTGGCAGAAAATTTACGCCAATCATCTCAATTACATAGAGATCGCGACCAAAATCGATGCGATCAAACGTCAGATCGCCCGTTACAAACGCAGGAGCGCCCGTCGTTACGCCAAAAAGATCGAGGAGCTGCAGGCAAAAGAACGACGATTACAAGAGAGATTGGCACTGCTTGAAGATTATGCACAAAATCCTTTCAAAACCCTCATCAAGCCCAAAGAGATCGCTGCGGTACCTACGGTCGGAAACCCCGTCGCTATTATCGGAGCCGTCTCCTATCTCAAGCAGTTGAACGAAGAGCTTCTCCATTTCGAGAAAGAGATCGGGGATTTGAAAACATTCATCGAAATGTTGGAAAACAAGGTTTCGCTTCTTGAAGAGCTTCGTAAACTCGTACCTGAAGACGACACCGTCGCGGATAGACTTTCCAAAAGTCGAAAGGAGTTGGAAGAGGCGAAAGAGGGGCTTAGCCTTCATCAAACGGCTCTGGTCGTCTATCGTAAAAAGGTGGACGAAATCCGACTTCGCTTGACGCAGCAGATCAAGGAGCAGGCGAAGAAAGCCGGTACGATCGGCGTGACGATCCTGATTTTGCTGCTGCTGGTACTTTTGCTGAAATGGTTGATCAAACGGACCATTACCGACAACGAACGCTTCTACATGGCCAACAAGAGCATCAATTTCTCCTTTATCGTCATCGTTGTCTTGATCTTGCTCTTCTCCTATATCGAAAATGTCACCTATCTGGTCACGGTCTTGGGGTTCGCATCCGCAGGTATCGCCATCGCGATGAAGGATTGGTTCATGAGTATGCTCGGTTGGTTGGTGATCATGATGGGAGGGAGCATTCACGTAGGCGACAGGATCCGGGTGGACAAGGATGGCAAACTCTACGTCGGTGACGTGCTCGACATTTCGATGCTGCGCATCACGATTCTCGAAGATATCACCCTCACGACTTACAAACACAACCGTCGAGCGGGGCGGGTCATCTTCATCCCCAACAACTATATCTTTACCGACATGATCGCCAATTACACCCACGCGACGCTCAAAACGGTGTGGGATGGTATCGATTTTACGATCACTTTCGATTCAAATCACAAAAAAGCGGCCCATATCGCCAGAGAAACGGCGAAAAAATATGCCAAAGGTTATACCGACATCACACGTAAGCAGCTCAACAAACTACGTGCACGCTATAGTCTCAAAAATACCAACGTCGAGCCCCGAATCTACACGTTTATCGAGGATTACGGGATTCGAGTCAGTGTCTGGTATCTGACCAACGCCTATGCGACGCTCACGCTTCGTAGTACCATTTCGACCGAGATTCTCGATCTGATCAAAGAAGAGTCCGATATCAAGATCGCGTACCCCTCCCAGCACATTTATATGGATCGGGCGCGATCGAAGCCTTCTTTGCCGAGCGAGACTTTCGAGAAAGAAGAGTTGGTATGAAGAAAAAGGTCTTTTTCAAAACGTTCGGTTGTCGTACCAACCAGTTCGACACGCAAGTGATGATGAGTCGGTTGGGCGATTACGAAATAGCTCAGAAAGAGGAAGAAGCCGACGTCATCGTCGTCAACTCATGTACCGTTACCAACGGGGCCGATACGGGTGTGCGAGGCTATATCAACCAAGCAAGCCGTAAAAATCCTCATGCCAAGCTACTGCTCACGGGTTGTGGCGCCCATACCAAAGGGGAAAGCCTTTTTGCTAGCAAAAAAGTCCACGGTGTTTTCGGGCATAGCGAAAAAGAGAAGATCGCCCATTTTTTACAAACCGAGGAGCGTTTTTACGAAATCGGCGATTTGGAGCATATCGATACGACCGTCGTCGAGCAATTCGTGGGCAAATCCCGAGCTTTCATCAAAATCCAAGAGGGGTGTGATTTTCGATGTAGCTACTGTATCATCCCCTATGTCAGAGGCAATGCCAGAAGTTTACCCGAAGAGCAGATATTGCGTCAGATCGAGCGATTGGCCGCCAATGGATTTGGCGAATTCATTCTCACCGGCACCAACGTGGGTAGTTACGGTAAGGATCGGGGAACCTCGTTGGCGGAGCTTTTGCAAAAGATGAGCCATATTCGTGGCGTACGTCGTATTCGTATCGGATCGTTGGAGCCTATACAGATCACCGACGCTTTCAAGGAGCTGCTAGACGAGCCTTGGATGGCACGGCATTTACATATCGCTTTGCAACATACCGACGACGAGATGCTGGCTCTCATGAATCGTCGTAACCGTTACGACGACGATTTGGCTCTTTTCGAAGCGTTGGCCGATCGGGGGTACGCGTTGGGAACCGATTTCATCGTCGGCCATCCCGGTGAAGATGAAAAACGGTGGCGTCATGCGATGGATCGGATCGAAAAGCTTCCACTGACCCATATCCATGCCTTCACCTATTCCAAACGTGACGGCACCCCCAGCGCTTCGATGCGACCCGTGATCCCCGGTGACGTGGCCAAAAGGCGACACCAAGAGTTGACGGCGTTGGTCAAAGAGAAAAACCGCCGTTTCAGAAAGCGTTTGAACGCGCCACTGATCGTTCTGGTCGAAAACGTCAAAGAGAATGCATCGATAGGACTCGATCAATATTTCAATAGAGTGGAGATCGAGAGCGATAGGGATCTGAAAGGGGAGTGGCTCTACCTTGAACGATATGAAGCCGATGTGGAGATCAACCGTGCTACCTACCGATAAAAAAAACCGAGCCATTTTGGCGATCTCTTCCCTGCTCATCGCCGCCATTTTGGCTGTGGGATACTTCAGGCAAGAAGCAAGGAGCCTCGATGCCAAAACAGCCGACAGTCTGATCGCGTCGGGACTTGTCAGCGATGCGGTGATCGACGGTCCTTACCTCTATTTCGAGAGTGGCGGGGTGCGCTACCGAGTGCCCAAAGAGGCGGTCGATCTCAAAACCCTCTACGACAACGTGCCGGTCACCGTCAAAGAACCCAATCCCTATGTTGCCGATATGGTCACGATCCTGGTCCTGGCGCTTTTGGTGGTCTATCTTTTGCGTTGGGCACGAAAGAATAGAGAGGCTAGGGAGCAGCAGATCAACGAACAGATTCAATTGGCCAGCGAGCTCCAAAGACCTGCCGACGTCCGTCCGATCATCAGCGACGTCTCTTTCAAAGATGTCGCGGGCATCGATGACGTCAAAGAGGAGCTCGAGGAGATCATAGACTTTCTCAAACATCCTAGAAAATATATCGATTTCGGGATTCGTATGCCTAGAGGTGTCCTGCTGGTAGGCCCTCCCGGCGTGGGTAAGACGTTGATCGCCAAAGCGGTCGCCGGGGAGGCGGGAGTGCCTTTCTTCTACCAAAGCGGTGCCTCTTTCGTACAGATCTATGTGGGTATGGGGGCCAAGCGGGTCAGAGAACTTTTCAAAAAGGCCAAACAGATGGCGCCGGCGATCGTCTTCATCGACGAAATCGATGCGGTGGGCAAAGCCAGAGGCGGCATGCGCAACGACGAACGTGAAGCGACGCTCAACCAACTTTTGACCGAAATGGATGGCTTCGAAGATAGCAGCGGCATCATCGTGATCGCCGCGACGAACAAGATCGAGATGCTCGATGATGCCCTGCTTCGTCCCGGTCGATTCGATAGGCGAGTTTTCGTTTCGTTACCGAGCAAAGAAGAACGCAAATCGATCCTGAGCATCTATCTTGCGAACAAACCTCATCACGTCGATCTGGATAAAGTGGCCGATATGACAGTCGGTTTCAGTGGAGCCGCCCTTTCCTCGCTGGTCAACGAGGCGGCGATTCATGCCCTAAAGGAGGGCAAACGTATCATCGCATTGGACGATTTCCTTGCGGTGAAAGACAAAGTTTTGCTTGGCAAGCGTAAAATTCTCACCTATTCGGAGGAGGAGAAGCAAATCCAGTCCCTTTATCAGTCGGCCAAAGCGGCGGCGGCTTGGTGGCTTGGGATCGATTTTGCCAAGATCGGTCTTTTGGGCGATCACTTTCGCCAAACCGAAAAGGAGATCGTCAGTAAAACGGAAATGCTCAATCGCATCAAGGTGATGCTCGCCGGCGATGCGATGATGCGCCAGCACTACCATGAACACTTCACCAATGCCGCCCATGATCTCAAAGAGGCTCATCTTATCGCCCAAGAGATGGTGGAGCAGTATGGCATGGGCGAGTCGGGCGACGCTGCGATGGCGGCTTTGAAACTGATCGAAGAGGCACGGCTCGATGTGGAAGGTTTCATCGCACGCGCCGAAGAAGCGATCGTGCGACTGGCCGCTTGGATGCGCGAAAAAGAGCGGCTGGAAAAGAGTGATGTGGAAGCGGTGATGCATGAAGTTTTTTAGTGGATTTTGCCTACGAAACGAATCGGCTCTTTTCGACGAGATCCTCGAACCTTGGCGAGAAAACCGCTATACGGTCGCAGGTTTTAGCAAAGGGGCGATTGAGGCGGTCGAATATGCCTTACTATCGAACAGCAGGATCGATCGAGTGTTGCTTCTATCGCCCGCATGGTTCGTCGACAAAACGGAATCTTATAAAATGAAACAGTTGGAAACCTATCGAAAAAATCCTGCCGCCTACCGACGGGCTTTTTTCAAAAATGCACTCTTTCCTTCAAAAGTGGATGTCGAACCCTACATGGTTGAGGATGATGTCTGGGTATTGCGGAAGTTACTCTTTTATAGGTGGCCCGAAGAGATCCTGCGAAGGTTGCATGGTCGAGGTATTGTCCTCGAAACTTATCTAGGAGCCAAAGACCGTATCGTCGAAGCCAACAAAGCCCACGAATTTTTTAGACGCTTCGGTGAAAGCTGGCTCTTCAAAGAGTGGGGACATTTTTTGCGTTGAATATCGATATTGAATGGAGGATAAAGCAATGGATGTGATCAAAATCGGGGTCGTGACCGCGAGCGATCGAGCGAGTGCGGGTATTTACGACGATATTTCGGGCGTGGCGATCATGGATACGATGAAAGCCTATCTGCGAAACGAACTGGAATTCGTCTATCGATGTATTCCCGACGAACAGAAAGAGATCGAAAAAGCGCTCGAAGAGCTGGCCTATGATAAAGAGTGCGATCTGATCGTGACCACAGGTGGTACGGGTCCGGCCCCTAGAGACGTGACGCCCGAGGCGACGGAGGCGGTGTGCCAAAAGATGATGCCGGGATTTGGTGAATTGATGCGCCAAGTAAGCTTGCAATATGTGCCGACGGCGATCTTGAGTAGACAAACCGCAGGGATCTGTCATAAAAGTCTCATCATCAATCTTCCCGGTAAACCCAAGTCGATCAGGGAGTGTCTCGATGCGGTATTTCCAGCCGTCCCCTACTGTGTCGATCTAATCGGTGGAGGTTATATGGTGACCGATGAAAGCGTCATCAAAGCTTTCCGTCCCAAATCGTGAAATAGTTTCACATAGTTGGTAAATTTTGGCAAAGAAAAAGAAGAAGCTAATCAAATACAATCAGACGATCCGTAAAATATTCGGCGGGGAAGGGTTCGACGAAGGAATCGTCCGGGTCCCTTTAGACAACCTGATCGAATTGGCGATGATTCTGGGTCTAAAAGAGATCAACCTGACTCAGAAGGATTTGGTACGCGCTTTTAGAAGGATCTGGAGCGGTGGAGGGGCGGACGAGAGGGCATTGATCACCGATTATCTCCTTTCGCTCGACACCACCTTCAAAACAGATGAAACGATCTCGGGTCGCAAAGAGCGGGAAGAGAAGATCGATGCGATTTTGTCACAGATTGCCCACACGCCGGAAGAAGCCGTATCGATCCACGATCTTTTCGATGAGGTCAAACTGAAAAAGATCACGGCCAAAAGAGTCGAAAAAACCCTTCTCAAACTACGCAACGCCAAAAAACGGAGTCGTATCGAGGAGGTTTGTGAAGGAGCCTTCGACGAGGAGGGGCGTTTTTGTTTCTACCACCGTTTTCTTTTCGATATTTTCGGTGAATCTTTTCACAAAATTTTGCAACTATGTTGTCCGGCGACGACGGAAAATAATCTCAAAGAGAGTGATGAAACGACGTTGATCGAAGCGATCGAGCGGTGCAAAAAGGAGGTGATCGAGGGGCAACGTGAAGCGATCGAACGATTTCTCAAAAAAGCACAAGCTCCCAACCGCTATCTTGACGAGTCACAAAAACTCGATGCGATCAAACGCGTTCCGGAGAGTTGTGATTTCGTCACCGTACCGATACCCGAAGAGACTTTGATGCGAATATTGAGGGATAAATTCGTCGTGGAGACGGTGGAGTTTACCGAGACCTCCATCCGACTCTTTCGTACCTATGAGAAGATGCTCTTTTCGGATCGTCGGTGGGTGGTTCGCCATCGTTTGGTGTTGGAGTTGGAGAAACGGTGGATCTATCAAGCGATTTGGAGCGATGAAGATCTGCCGATCGACGAAGATTTCGAGAATAAAAAGCAGCACATCGAAGGGACGTTTCAAGCCGAGCTTACGGCACTTATCGAAGCGCTCAAGGAGGAGTCCGAAGGACTGGGTGTCACACAAGAGCAGATCGTCGAAACGATCGCTCCCCTAATCGTCGAAGCGATCGAGCGTTTAGGCATTTTGGAAGTCCCTTACAAGACCCTTCGAGCGATCGACCGTCATTTCGCCAAACGGATCGAAAGCCTGAAACTCAAGAAACAGCGGGAAGAGTTGCTGGCACGTACGATACGAGATTTCAAAAATCTCTTCCCACTGGCTAGAGCGTTGAAGAGAAAACTCGTTTTTCATGTCGGCCCTACCAACAGCGGCAAGACTTATGCCGCGATGAAGCGCCTCGAGGCAGCCGATACAGGCTATTACCTGGCACCTTTACGACTGCTGGCGCTCGAGGGGTACGAGCGTCTACTCAAAGAGGGCATTCCCGCGACATTGGTAACGGGCGAGGAGCAGATCGTCGATGAAGAGGCTGCCCATATCAGTTCGACGATCGAGATGGCGAATTTTCAGATAGATGTGGACGTCTGTGTGATCGACGAGGTGCAGATGATCGCCGATCCCGATCGGGGATGGGCGTGGGCCAACGCCATCATCGGTATTCCCGCCAAAGAGGTGATCATGACCGGAAGCGAGGATGCGTTGGATGCGGTGAAAGAGTTGGCGGAGTGGCTGGATGAACCACTGCAGATCGTTCGCTTCGAGCGTAAGGCGCCCCTTCTGCTTTTGGATCGACCGACCTCGCTTAAAAAACTCCAACCCTCCACGGCGATCGTCGCTTTCAGCCGAAAAGATGTATTGGCCCTCAAAGAGCAACTCAGTTCTCGTTACGATGTATCGGTCGTCTACGGGAATCTGAGTCCAGAGGTGCGTCGTGAGGAGGCGAGGCGTTTTCGGGAAGGTGTGTCGCAGATATTGGTGGCGACCGATGCGATCGCGATGGGACTCAACTTGCCGATACGTACGATTCTTTTCGCGCGAGACTCCAAATTCGACGGCCAGAGCCGGAGAATGCTGACCCCCTCCGAAATTCGTCAAATCGCTGGCCGGGCGGGACGCTATGGATTGCACGAAGAGGGATTCGTCGGAGCATTGACAGCGCCTGTACTCGAGACCGTCACTGCCCTC
>CAZORY010000005.1:0-25611 GCA_964582435.1 uncultured Campylobacterales bacterium | reverse complement strand
CATAATCGTGTTTGTTGCAGTAGGCTTTGACCTGGAAGTAGTTCCGACGGGTTTCGAAGCGGCTCAGATCTTTTTTGGAATCGTCGTCGTAGTTCGTGAAGTGGTAGCCAAGATAGTGGACACCGCTGAATTTAAGGGTCGGAACGCCCGATTTGACCTTGACGCCCAGTTTTTTGTTGAGTTTGCTCATCGTTTGCTGTTTTTCGATGTAGAGCTCTTTGGCGCTGACGAAATCACCCAGTTCGACACGGTTGGCGCCCGGTTTGGTGTAGATGGCGCCCGTTTCGGTATCTTGATAGAGCGTGATCGGTGCGGCGCTGAGGCTACCGGCCATCGCCGCGATCGCGGCGGCTGAAAGTAGTACTTTTTTCATGGTTTCGTTTCCTTCCTATTGATGATGTTTCGTTTTTGTTTTCGATGGTCCGGCAGGGTCAAGCCCTACCGAAGTTTCGTTATTAATAGATGCCGTGCTCTTTCCAGTAAGAGCGGATCATGTTTTTCGTCTTTTCAGGCAGGGGAATGTATCCCAGTTTTTTGGCGTCTTCGTCACCTTTTTTGAAAGCGAAATCGAAGAATTTGACGACCTCTTTGTTCATTTTGGTCGCCTCGCGGGGCAGCAGAATGAAAGTGGCTGCGACGATCGGATAGCTATGATCGCCCGGCTGCAATGCAAGAATCTGGTAGAAATGCTCTTTGGGCGTCCAAGCGGCATAGGCGGCGGCCGCTTTGAAGTTCTCTTCGGTCGGAGCGACCCAGTGGCCATCTTTGGTCTGAAGCACTGCGGCGCCGAAACCGTTTTTGAGTTTGTACGCATACTCGACGTAACCGATGGAGTAGGGGTTTTGGGCGATCAGACTGGAGACGCCTTCGTTGCCTTTGCCGCCAAGTCCGACCGGCCAGTCGAGGGCTTTACCGATACCGACGTTGTCCGCCCACTCTTGGCTGACGTGTGCCAGATAGTAGCTGAAGTTGAACGTCGTACCCGAACCGTCTGCACGATGACAAACGACGATGGGTTTGTGAGGGAGTTTGAGGCCGGGATTGTCTTCGGTGATCGCTTTATCGTCCCAATATTTGATCTTACCGAGGAAGATGGCGGCAAGGTCTTTGTTTTCAAGTTTCAGCTCGCCGTCTTTGATGCCGGGGATGTTGTAGGCCGCGACGATCGAACCGATGACGGCGGGGAACTGATAGAGACGTTTTTTGTCGAGTACGCGGGGTTTGAGGGGTTTGTCGCTGGCGCCGAAGTTGACGGTACGCGCAGTGATCTGTTTGATACCGCCGCCGGAACCGATCGATTGGTAGTTGACTTGGTTACCCGTGGCTTTTTGATAGAGATAAGCCCAGTCGAAATAGACAGGTGCGGGAAACGACGCGCCAGCCCCACTGATATTGGCCGCGCTGGCCGCGATGACACCGGCTGCGAGAGCCGCTACGGTCTTTTTAAGCATTCTTACTCCTTCTTGCTTTTGGTTGAATGGCGACGAAATTGTAAATTGCCACGGCTACCGAACGGTTACAAAATGCTATAATCTTCGTAACCGAAGCGTGACCGAACGACTCTATAATCCCATAAATATCAATCATTAAAAAGGATGAAGATGCTTTCGAACTATCAACAGAAAGTGGATGAAATCAACGATATGATGTGTAAGCTCGCCGAGAACGTGAAAGAGGCGGAGTTTTTATGTAAGGAAGCGTTCGAGACCCAAAATATGGATATTTTCGACGAAGCCAAAGAGAAGCTCAAAGGCTTTCCGTCTTCGGCGGCGGAGATCGATAACGAAATCGTCAAAGCACTGGCCCTTTATGCACCGGAGGCTACGGACCTGCGTGAAATGGTGGGCTATCTGAAAATCACCAACGAACTGGTCAACGCGGCATCGACGATCAAAAGTTACATCAAAAACAACAAAGCGTTGATCGCGAGCGATTTCGAGATGAAGTGTTTGCAGAGTTCTTTGTCGACCCTACATACGAGTGCTTGTAAAGCGTTGGAAGATATGACGGAGATGTTCGATCTACACAAGAGTGAGGACGAGATCAAATCCCTCTATCGCAGTATCAAAGTCGAAGAGTCCAAAGCCGACGATCTTTACTCCATCGTACAGAAAGATATTTCGGGCCTTCTTTGCCATGTGGAAGTCGATCCTCTCGATTATATGACCGTCATCAAAATGGCCAGGAAATTGGAGCGTCTCAGTGACCATGCGACGGCGGTGGCCAAACTTCTACTATATATAAAAACGGGTGGAGAGCTGAGTTACTGATGGCATTGATCGCTATCGTAGAGGATGAACAGGACCTGTTGGATCTACTGGAGTACAGACTCCAAAAAGAGGGCTACGAAACCTTCGCCGCCGTCTCGGTTCGACCTCTCGAGAAGCTATTGGAAGAGGAGACGCCCGACTTGATGATCGTAGATCGCAACCTGCCTGGGACGGAGGGGAGCGAGTTCGTCGCCAAACTACGTCAGGAGGGTATCGATATCCCCGTCATTTTCCTGACGGCCAAGGTCGAGGATCGTGAGGTGGAGGAGGGGTTTTTACGAGGTGGCGACGACTACGTGACCAAGCCTTTCAACATGAAAGAGTTGATCCATCGCGTCAAAGCGATTTTGCGTCGAGCCAAACCGGAAGAGAGCGATGTCGTACGCTATCGGGACATCGAAATACGTCCCAAAAGTTACGAAGTCTTCGTCGAAGGTCGTAAAGTCGACTTGACGCGGTTGGAGTTTCGTCTGCTACTGGAACTTGTAACCCACAAGAACATGGTGTTGAGTCGCGATCGATTGCTCGAGCGGGTTTGGGGTGGCGACGAAGCGTACCAGGATCGTACCGTCAACGTCGCCGTCAACCGGCTCAAAGAGAAGATCGATCCTGATAAAACGAAACACTATATCAAATCGGTACGCGGCGTAGGGTATCAGGTGTGCTAAAACGCTACTTCTCCCTGCCTCAGATCTTTTCGATCAATTTCGTCTTGTTGTTGGGCGGCATACTCGTCGTTACGACTTTGGTGATCTACTATACGCTCCAGCAGATCGAAATCACCCAATACACCAATCAACTCAAAAGCGAAATCGCCTATATTCGTACCCGAATGGACGAAGGAAAATCCCTCGACCAGGCGGCCAAAGAGATGAGCGAAATCATGGGACGGCCCCTGCGTGTGACGCTGATTCGTCTGGACGGCAAAGTGCTTTTCGACAACGAAGCGGACCCTCGAACGATGGAGAACCATGCCAACCGTCCCGAAGTGATGACGGCGAGGCGCGCAGGATTCGGCACGGCCGTACGCTACTCCCATACCGTCAAAAACGACCGTATCTATGTGGCCAAAAAGATTCGTTTCAACGGCAAACCCGTCATCTTGCGCCTTTCGGTCTCGTTCGATACGGTTATGAAGGATTTCGCGACGCTGTGGATTCGTATCGCCGCCATTTTCGCCACCGCACTTTTGTTGGGCTTCCTCATCAGTTATCTGATGCATCGGCGGATCGCCGAAGAGTTGAAAAAACTGACCGAATACCTCAAAGCGATCAACGAAAAGAAATACCATGCCCGTTTTACGGCCGGCTTTTCCAAAGAGTTCACGACGATCGCGGCAATGCTCAAAAAGTTGGCGAAGCGACTCGAAAAGAATGAAAAGAAAAAGCGAAAATACAACGCCAAAATCAGGCTGATCAGCAAGCAGCGCAGCGATATGATTTCCGCCATCAGTCACGAATTCAAAAATCCCGTTGCTGCGATCGTCGGATATACCGAAACGCTGCTCGACGATCCCGACACCCCTTCCAATATACGACGAAAATTTTTGGAGCGTATCGACCAAAACGCGACGAGAATCTCTCAAATGATCGATCGACTCAGTTTCATGACCCGTATGGAGAGCGCCGAAGTGGTGCCGCAGATGAGCGATTTCGAGTTTACCGCCGTCGTCGAGGATGCGATCGAGACGATGACGCGAAAATATAGTGATCGCAATATCCGACTGGAAGCCGAGCAGGTCTATCTCCATGCCGATCGAACGATGATGGAGATGACGGTGATCAATCTACTCGACAACGCCCTCAAATATTCCGAAGAGGATGTGACGGTACGACTGGACGAAAAGCGTTTCTGTATCTCGGATCGGGGCATAGGGATTCCCGAAAAGGAGATCGAATCGATCACCAAGAAGTATTACCGCCTCGACAAATATAGTTGGGACAATTCGATGGGCTTGGGCTTGGCGATCGTCAGCTATATCCTCAAACTCCACCACACCAAATTGCATATCGTTTCGGAAGTCGGAGTCGGCACGACGATCTGCTTCGATCTGCCAGCCATCTGTCCTATCAAAAAAAGTGAAGTATCCGCCAAATCTATTTGAAGTTGTAGCCACTTTCGTTCAGTAAAATCGCACGAATCGTTTTTTGTACGTATCCAGCCCCAATCTTCAGCCACAGTTAAAATAAGTGTTGATAGACTGAAAACGTCGTAATATAGGCAATCGACAAAGTTTTTTTCAGCTTATCGAACGTATAAGCCGAAAGGGACGGTGCCTGTATAACCCAATACCAGGAGGAGTCTATGAAGCTCGGCTTTTTGGTCGACCTCTCTCTTTGCATGGGATGCAAAGGGTGCGAGGTTTCGTGTAAAGTGGAAAACGAAGTGCCGCTGAGTATGTGGCGCTTGCGAGTCAAATATGTGGATGTGGGAGCTTTCCCCGAAACGAAGCGGACCTTCACGCCCCTTCGCTGTAACCATTGCGAAAACGCGCCGTGTGAGCGCATCTGTCCCGTCAGTGCTCTGCACTATTTGGAAAACGGAATCGTCAATGTCGACAAGGAGCGATGCATCGGATGTGCCGGTTGTGTCATGGCTTGTCCTTACGGTGCAATCTATATCGACCCCGAAACCAATTCGGCCGACAAATGTACCTACTGCGCCCATCGCATCGCCGGCGGTATGATGCCCGCGTGTGTCGTCGCTTGTCCCGTCGAAGCCAACATCTTCGGTGACCTTGACGATCCGACCAGCAACATCAGCAAGTACATCATGGAGCATCAAGGCAACGTCAAAGTACGCAAGCCCGAGAAGAACACTCATCCCAAGCACTTCTACGTCAGTGGTGGTGAAGTCAATCTTAATCCGTTGGCGAGCGAACGAATCGAGGGATACAACCTCTTCGACAAGATCACGCATCTCAAACATATAGGAGGTCACTAAGATGGTAGAACATGCAACAGCCGCCACTCATGCGGTAGTGACCCTCGACGTCGCACTTCCTGGCATCGTCTGGGGCTGGATGATCACACTCAACATGTGGGCCAAAAGTATCGCGACGGGTGTCATCCTCGTCGGTGTCTATCTGCTCAAGAAGTATGGCGACCGTGTCGGCGGGATCAAAACGACGATGCCGGTGGTTTCGTTCATCTTTTTGAACATCTTTTTGCTCTTCACGCTGCTGGATCTGCACCATCCATTTAGAATGCTCAATATCTTCTTCCATCCTCACTGGACATCCGCCATTACCGTCGGTGCTTGGATGGCGACGGTATTGACGGGTATCATCTTCGTCATGGCGGCCGGCCGATTGCTTCACAAACTCAACGACGCGCAATACGACAAACTCATGTGGGCCGCTTTCATTCTCGCCATTCCCGTGACGCTTTATACGGCGACGATCATGGGCGAAGCGGCGGCTAGAGAGTTGTGGCAGACACCGACGGAATTGGTTCAGATGGCGTTGGCCGCCTTTATCGGCGGTAGCGCGACCTATCTGATTTTAGGTATCGGTGACGAAAAGGTCCGTCGCGATCTGGCGATCGTGTTGATGGTCAGTGCGGCGCTGAGCTTCATCATCTATATGGGTGAGTACTATTTCGGCGCGATGAAAGCCGAAGAGGTCGCCGCGACGATCGCCTTCGTCAAAGATGGTGGCCCCTACCATACGATGTTCTGGCTCGGTCAGACGTTGGGTTACATCCTGCCGATCGCTCTGATTATTTTCGGCCTGCGAACCAAATCGGGCAGCATGCTGGCGCTCGCGTCGGTCCTGGCCCTCGTAGGCCTTTGGATCGCCAAACATGTCTGGCTTGTCATCCCGCAACTGTTGAACCTTAGCTAAGAGGAGTGAAAAGTATGATCAACGAAAGCAGAAGAACATTTTTAAAAGGCGCCGCCTTCACCGTAGCCGGCGCATCCTTGGCGACAGGTGTGTTCGAAAGTGTGGCCGAAGCCTCCAAGCCTGAGACCGGCCGCTTCACCAACACGCCCAAAAGCCTCGACTTCTACCCGCCGTTGGAGGAGTGGGACAGTTTCCTCGAACTCGACGGCGACGACTGGAAACGCGGCGGCATCGATCGCCATGGCGTCCGTAGCGAAAAGAATCCCGACGGGATCGAAGTTCACGATTACACGATCGTCCCGTGTGTCTGCTCCAACTGTGAAGCGGGCTGCGGATTGACGGCGTGGGTCGACAAGAAGACGATGACGGTCCGCAAATATATGGGTAACCCGCTTCATAGCGGTAGCCGCGGCCGCAACTGCGCCAAAGGGTACGCGGTCGAGAGCCAAATGTACGATCCCGATCGTATCCCTTTCCCGATTAAGCGAGCGCCCGGCTCCAAGCGTGGTGAGGGCAAATGGATCCGAACCACATGGGACGAGGCGCTTCAAACGATCGGCAAGAAGATGCACGATACGCTTAAAGTAGGCGACGAGATGAGCAAAAAGCTCATCATGTACCATGTCGGCCGTCCCAACGAAAACGGCTTCTCCGGCCGGGTACCCCATACGATGGGCTTGGATGGCTTCGATAGCCATACCAACATCTGCTCCGCCGGGGCCCGAGAAGGCTCCATCCAGTGGGCCAACGACGACAGGAACTCGCCAGACTGGGCCAACGCGAAGCTTATCTTCTTGCAATCTTCGCACGCAGCCGACGCGGGCCACTACTTCCAACAAAGCGCCGGCCTGATCGCGGACGCAAGGAAAAAAGGTGCGAAGATGGTCGTCATGGATCCGCGCCTCTCCAACTCGGCGGGTATGGCCGATCTTTGGATTCCCGCATGGCCCGGTACCGAAACGGCGATCTACCTCTATCTGGCCAACCGCGTTTTGAACGAAAAGGACAAAAACGGCGACGACTACGTCGATCACGCCTTCGTTCGTAATTGGGTCAACTGGGATCGCTTGATGGCCAATCGCGACTATCTGAAATTTATGGTCGAAAAGGGCTATATCTCCAAAATGCCCGAAGATGAGAGCTACGAGAGTGATATCGAAATGATGAAAGAACTCTATCGACCCTACACCAAAGAGTTCGTCGCCAAAGAGTGCCGTATGGAAGGGTACGAATACAAACTCGACGAACTCTTCGAACTCTTCATCGACGCCGGTCCGCGTGTGGCCACCTACCTCTGGCGCGCCGGCCCGATCGCCCACCGTGGCGGTTGGATGATCACCCGCTCGGGCTTCTTGCCTTTGGCGCTTCGCGGCGCCCTTCGCGGCGACATCGGCGGTGTGAGCTGGCACCACTGGCACGAAATCTCCGTCGGTGGTAAAGGGGACAAAGCGACGGTCGCCGGTAAAAAACCGCCGAAAGTCGAGGTCTGGAACGAATTGGCTTGGCCGCCGGAGTATCCGCTCAGTACCTACGAAATGAGTATGCTCTTGCCCCATCTTCTGATGGATGAAGAGTGGCAGAACAAATGGCGTGCCAGAGGCCTCAACGTTCCGACCAAGCTGGCGGTTTGGATTCCTCGGATGTACAACCCGGTCTGGATCAATCCCGACGGTTTCCGCTGGATCGAATGTCTCAAAGACGAGAGCAAAATGGAGCTGACCTTCAACCTCTCGCCGACTTGGAGCGAGACCAACTGGTACTGTGATTATGTTTTGCCGGTCGGACTGGCGGGCGAGCGCCACGACCAACAATCCGCACCCACGAAACCGGAGCGATGGACCGCTTTCCGTCAACCGGTCCTTCGCGTGGCGATGGAAAAGATGGGCTGGAAACCCAAAGTCCCCTATCGCGGAACGCTGGAAGCCCATATGAAAGCGGGCCTTGGCGAAGTGTGGGAAGAGAACGAATTCTTTGCTGAATTGTTGTGTCTGCACGTGGATCCCGACGGTAGTCTCGGTGTACGCAAATATTGGGAAAGCGCGAAACACCCCGGTCAGCCCGTTACCGTCAAAGAGTATTACGACGCGGCGTTCAGCCTGTTGCCCAAGCTCAAAAAAGCGGCGAAAGCGGCTTATCCCAACAGTGAGTATCCTTGCTACGAATTTATGCGCGATCGCGGCGCTTGGACGGAGACGACCAACGTCTACAAACCGCAAGAGGAAGAGTTGGAGTTCGATGGCACCTATTATCATGCCCACGGCCACAAATATCATGCCGACGAAGTGGAGAAAGATCGCTTCGGCGTGCTCTGGGTCACCGATCACGAGGGACGTAAACGGTCCATCGGTGTCGAAGTGGAGGGTAAACTCTACGAAGGGTTCCATACGCCGGATAAAAAGCTCGACCTCTTCTGCGAGTGGTTGATCGATTGGAAGTGGCCCGAATATGCACTGCCGATCTATCCTCGAAGCGAGCGTGAATACGACAAGATGATCCATATCGTCAGCCAAGTGCATCACCGTTATATGAAAGGGGAGAACGAATTCGCCCTCAATACGGTCTTCAGGCTGCCTTACAACATCCATACACGGTCGGTCAACTCCAAGCATTTGATGGAGATCAGCCAGAACCACAACCCCGTCTGGATTTACACCAAAGACGCGGAGCGTTTAGGTATCAAACGGGGCGATGCGGTCAAAGTCCGAATCGTCGATACCGTTAGCGGGCTGGAGAGCGGTTATTTCATTGCGATGGCGGTACCGACCGAAGGCACGATGCCGGGCGTCTTGGCATGTAGCCACCATGCCGGTCGGTGGAAACTCAAAAATGCCGTCGAAATCCCAGGATTCGAGCACAAACTGGGTGTGATGGGGGTCGGTGCGCCGCTGTATGAGATGACGATGGATGGCAAAGTGGGTACTCTCAAACCTAAAGAAGGCATCGACAAAGGTATCAAATCTCGCCCCAAATCATGGCAGTTCAAAGAGTTCAACAAAGACCTCGACAACATCTGGTGGGACGGTCTGAGCGGTAGCTGGCAAAATGCCGTCGCACCGGTGCATCCCGACCCGATCGCGGGTAACCATGCCTGGCATCAAAAAGTCATTCTCGAAAAAGCGGGCAAAGACGATCAGATCGGCGACATCTACGTCAACTACGAGAACAACTTCAAGACCTATCAAGCGTGGAGAGACAAGTTGACGCGACCGCTGCAGGCAGGCGACAAAGAGCGCCGACCTTTCTGGATCAAACGCCCTGTCGTGCCTTTGAGCAAAAAAGCGTACGAAGTCGATATCAAAGAGTTCTGATCTCTTCGATCGATCCTCTTTTCCGGGGTATCTCCCCGGAAAGGTTTTTAAAAAGGGTTGTTTGAGCCTTTTTTAAAAACTTTTGGATACGATAACTCCATTGAAACGGCCGGTACCCGGCCGACTCCGCCAGTCACCAAATCATCGAAGGATAACGTGTGGAAGATATTTTGACCAAACAACTCGCCCGTATCAATCTGTATGCCCTGCTTTCAAGGGTATTGATGCGTGAAGTGGACGAAGAGTTTTTGAAGACTCTCGAAAACGACGAAATGATGCTCTCCTTTTTCCCCAATTATCAGCAGTGGGAAAAGGCTAAAGAGTTGGACAAAAAAACGCTTTTGGAGCGCTTTTTGAACGTCGATTTCACCAATCTGTTCGTTTTGCATCTGATTCCTTACGAGACTTTTTATCGACGGGAAGATCAGATGCTCGAAACGGGCGGCGCCAATCCCGTGCTGCAACTGTTCAACGACTACGACTTTAGGGTCCAACTCGATCGTGCTCGAGCCGTCAGCCCCGATCATATCGGCATCGAACTGGAGTTCATGTATATGCTCGCTTCCAGCGAATACAAAGCTCTCGAAGAGGGCGATCAAGAAGCCGCTTGCGAACTGGCGAAGTTGCAGAAGCGTTTTTTGGGTGAACATCTCTTGGAGTGGGCTCCGATGTTTTTACAAAACGTCAAAGCCGAAGCGGGAACGCCTTTTTATTTCGACGCGGCCTCTTTGGCCTTGGAGTTCATACTTAGCGATTACGAATATTTTGGTGAATTGATCGACGAGGATGGGTGCCACTACGCATGAGTACGTTGCATTTCGATCCGGCTCGATGTGTGCGCAGTGCCACGAAATTTTCCCAGTGCGACGCGTGTGTGACCGTCTGCCCGACGGAGACGATGACGATCGCGGACAATGGATTGCCCGCTTTCGTGCCGGCCGATTGTGTCGATTGCGGCGGTTGTGTGGGGGCATGCCCTACCGAAGCGTTGTCGCTCAAAAACTTCGATACGACCGAATTTTTCTTCTCCTTCGCCGAAAACGAGGAGACGATCCTCTCGTGTCGCCGTAACGTGGTATGCCTAGCGGCTCTGAGCGTGGAGCATCTACTTGCTTTGGCTTTGCTCAAAGAGGAGAATCTGCAGCTGGATATGGGCCATTGCGAGACCTGCCCCTACAAGTCACCTCTGTACGATCGTATTTTGCAAAACGTTGAAGAGGCCAACTATCTTTTGGAAGCGATCGAGAGTGAAAAACGATTGGATCTACAGCCGCTTGCCGTCGAAGAGGAGGATGCGCCCAAAGAGAGTGACGCCAACGATCGGCGCGCCTTTTTGGAGCGTCTCTCTCTCAAAGGGGCCGTACACACCAAAAGGGCTTTCGAAGAGATGGTCGAAGGGGCCGAGGATACCCTCAGGTCCCACGATCTCGATCTGGCCGATTTGGCCAAAATGCGTCAAAAAGAGTTGCCCGACAAACGCAAGATCCTTTTCGTCGCTCTCAAACGGGCCAAGAAGCCGACCTTTTATCATACGATCTCAGAAAGCGACATCTCATTCGCTTCGCAAAAATTCATCGATAAGGACACTTGTACGGCGTGTCAGATGTGTTATCGCATCTGCCCGACCGGTGCGCTCAGTAGCGACGCCAAAAACGCCAAAATCATGTTCGATGCGATGATGTGTGTCAAATGCCGGGCGTGTCACGATACGTGTGAACCGGGAAGTCTTCAGTTGCAGCCGAGCTTCGAGCTCAAAGAGTTTTTCGAACCGACCCAACGACTGCTGGCCAAATTCGAACTTCGACGCTGTGACGAGTGTGGCGTCTATTTCAGCGCCGTTCACGGCGAGCGGGTCTGTCCACGTTGCGTGGTCGAGGAGGAGGAAGCTTTGGAGCTTTGGGGATTGGAAGCACGCGATGGCATGGTGGTTTTCAAGGAAGGTGAAGAGAAAGAGCTCGGCGAGTGGCGCAAAGAGCATGATGCCCCGCAGATCGATTGGGAAGCGGCGCTAAGAGACGAAAAGAAGTGAGAGAAAAAGGATCGAAATGATCGACGAAGGAATACTCGCCAAAGAGAGCCGGCTGATCGCTCTTTATGGGGTCAATGCGCAGACGTCGCCCTTTTTGCAAATCCTCAACCGTACGTTCAAAGCGTGTGGTCTCAACGATTTCGCGATCGGGCTCAATATCAAACCGGAAGATTTCGCCTATATGGTCAAAGGAATGCCGAATTCCAAAGTGACGATGGCCCTGTACGAACCGGAGTATCAAGAAGAGGTGGAGGGGTTGCTCGACATCGCGGATGCTTGCGTACAACGTAGTGGCCTGTGTGACGGTGCGGTGGCTGTGGATGGAAAACTTTCGGGCCTCTGTTTCTATCCCTCGGCTTTCGAACGGATGTTGGCGTGTGAGGGGATAGGTCTACAAGGCAAACGTATCTTGATGTTAGGAAGCGGGGGGATCGCCAGAGCGTTGCTTCCGCTATTGGGAGTGCTAGGCGCGGGGTTCGTCGAAGTGGCGGGTGCCACGGTCGAAGAGGCGGCAGAAGCGCTTGAAATTTCCCGATCCCAATTGACGGGAGTGAAGACCGATCTTAGCTGGTTCCAGAAGGGGATGAACGTCGATGTAGGCCATTACGATCTTATCGTCAACGCGATCGATCCCTATGCCCATAGCGGTTTGCGATTGATCGATCCGGTCGGTGAGAACGGTTCGCTGGTGCTGATCGACTTCGTACGGGGTGAGAGCGCTTTCGATACGCTGGCTCGTTCGCTCGGTTGCAAAAAATTGGGGGGTGAGGCGTTCATGACCGCCACGGCGCTGAGCGTCGCCGCGACATGGCTGGAGGCTCGGGTCGACTGCGATCTCTATGCATCGCTCCTTCCTAGTCGGTAGTGGAAGTGTCGATCGATGGGTAAAACGAAAGAGGAGAGAAGATAGGCATGCTAAAAAAGACGATTTTGGCGATTTTGTTCATCACGCTCGGAGTGATCGGTGTCTGGGTCGTTTTCGATCCGAAAATCGCACCTTATTACAAACAGTTGACCAAAACCCGGGTGGGGCTGAGTGAAGATCTGCAGCCAAAAGCCCAAAAAACGGCACACTTCGTCGGTTCGACCACCTGTAAAAAGTGTCACGAAGAGCAGTATGACCATTGGCATCGTTCGATGCACAGCAAAATGATCCAGGATGTGCGCAAAGATCCTAAAGCGATCGTCGCCGATTTTTCCAAATTGCCCGACGATGCCGACTTCGACCGTAGCCAAATCGTCTACACGATCGGGAGTAAATTCAAACAGCGTTACATGATTCCCGCAACGATCAACGGCAGACCCGATTTTCGTCTAGGCAACTATCAGTGGAATACCCAAACCGGCCGATGGCAGCACTTCAAACCTTGGAAATATTGGTACCACGATGCCTATCCCCACGACAACAGACGCTTTCCTACTTCCAATACCTGCGATGGTTGCCATTTTACCGGCTATATGGCCACCGGACGGCGGGTCGAGCCGGCGATCGCGTGTGAAAATTGCCATGGCCCCGGCTCCAAACATGCCGAAAATCCCGACAGCCCCGTCTACAAAGCGAGCCTATCCGATCCGATTCGTACCGATGAAGTCTGTTTGCAGTGCCATCTACGCAATCGTGACAAGCGATTGGAAAAGGATCCCGATATCCGAAAACTCTGGATGAAAGCCAAGGATTACCCGGCCGGTTTCGAACCAGGACGGCCCCTTTTGAAATACAAATTGGCCGCGCCATTCGTGATGGGGCAAGAGACCAAAGAGTTCTGGCCCAACGGTGCGGCCAAGAAAAACCGTACTCAAGGCAACGAATATCTACGCGACGCGATGTATCGGCATGGAATCACCTGTATCAATTGCCACGATCCTCACAAACTGACCAACACCGCCCAAAAGAGCGAGGGCAACGATGCGTGCATGAAGTGCCATTCGTTCAATTCTATCATCGGTCCCCATCAGCCGAGCTTGGAAGCGCATACTCACCATAAGCCCGATTCCAAAGGCTCTCGCTGCATCGAGTGCCATATGCCAAAGACAGGCCGGCATACGGGCAAATCACCTTTGACCGTACGCTCGCATATGTTCCGGTTCGTCTCGCCGGCCGAAACCAAGGCGTTCGGGATGCCCGCCGAAACCAATGCCTGCTACGCGTGCCACCAAGACAAAAGTCTCGATCAACTCCAAGCCGACCTCGATCGATGGGGAGAACGGCAATGGCCCAGCCAAGAGGTGCTCAGCCACTATCTACTCAAAGGCTCCAAAGCCTATCGATGACGGGGCGAAGGGCGTGATACGAAAATGTATTTGAAAGGATTTGTACGATGGAAGATTTGAGAAAAGAGTTCGAAAACTATCTGGCCGACCGATGCGTCACCAGCGAATGCGAGAGCGAAGAGGATACCTACGACTATCCCGACTATGTGGAAGCGATCGACAAAGAGGTGATGCCGCCCGTCAAAAGCGGTGTCTATATCAGCCGCTGGGACCTGAAAATGATCGGAGATGCGATCGACGCCTCCATCGCGATGGATACGAGAGCTAGAATGTTCAAAATGTTGATGCGTTCGGTCCATGACAAAACGACGATGGCGTCACTGCTTGGTGCGTTCACTTCTCTCATCGACGCCAAGATCGAGCCTTACCGCGAGATGATGGCAAGCTATCCGGCCAGCCAGGCGATTTTCCAAGACAAGATCGACAAGGCCGAAAAGACCAAAGCCTACCTGGAAACGGTGTTGGATACCTATTTCCCGGAGGATTAGGCGTGATGTCCGAGCGAAAGAGAGGAGGCTGACGATACACTTCACCTTCGAATACCCATGGGTATTTTTGCTACTGGTGCTGATTCCATGCTTTTGGCGCTGTCCCGCCGGCGTCGTGAAATGCTATTTCCCCAAGACAGCCTACGTACCTACGGCCTCCCTTTCGTGGTGGGGACAACCCCTTTTTTATGCGCTACTCTATACATTACTGCTCACCGCATTGGCCTCCCCGATCCGATACGACCGCTTGGAGGCTTCGGAGAGAAACGGCCGGGATCTGGTGTTGGTGCTCGATACGAGCGGTTCGATGGCCGAATCGGGTTTCGATGCCGAACATCCTGACCGTAGCAAATACGATGCGTTATTGTCGATCGCCGACGATTTCTTGAAAAAGCGTTACGACGACAATGTCGGATTGGTGCTTTTTGGGACCTTCGCCTTCGCCGCTTCGCCGGTGACCTACGACCTACGAGCGCTCAGAGAGATTTTGAAGATGACCGACGTCGGCGTGGCCGGACAGAATACCGCCATCGGCGAGGGGGTCGACCAAGCCCTTCGCATTCTCCGATACGGCCATGCCAAACGGAAAGTGATCGTGCTACTGACGGATGGCTACCAAAATGCGGGGGCCGTTTCGATCGCCCAGGCGGTCGAAAAAGCGAAAAAGGAGGGGGTTGTCATCTATACGATCGGTATCGGCAAACAAGGGAGTTACGACGCCAAACTTCTCACACGCATCGCCAAAGAGAGCGGCGGTAAGTTTTTTAGCGCTTCGAACGCGAAGGTTTTGGCCGATGTCTTCGAAACGCTCGATCGATTGGAGCCTAGCCCTATCCGCTCCGAGGCGATGCTGGATCGAAAACCTCTCTTTTATCTACCGCTCGTTTTGGCGATGATCCTATGGATCACACAGATCGCATGGAGGCGCCAATGAGTTTCGTGCATCCGATCTTTTTTTGGCTGTTGATCCCTCTCGTGTTGTTCGGGTATTTGAGATTTCAAAAGCGTGCATCGGCGGTGGCGGAACTTCATCCGGCCGTACTGCTCGAAAATCGACGGAGTCTCTTGGTGCGCTTGGCTCCCTTCATCGCTCTTTTTTGGATGATCGTGGCGTTGGCCAGGCCGGTGACGACGACGCCGATGCCCCACCACGCCAAACAGGGTGAAACGATATTTCTGGCTATCGACGCGTCGGCGTCGATGATGGCGCAGGATTTGAAACCGAGCCGCTACGAGTTCGCGAAACGTTCGATCGAAGCCCTTTTGAGACGAGACAATACCCATCGATTCGCCTTGCTGGCTTTCACGACCAATGCACTCATCCTATCACCTCCCACCCGTGACAAGGCGCTGATCGAAGCGGCGCTCGCGGCGTTTCGTCCCGATTTCGTCCTCACCCATGGGACGTCGTTGGCGCAACTGCTACGGTACGTGGCCAAGTTCGAAGGGGAAGAGAAGAAACTGGTGATCTTCAGTGACGGAGGAGACGGCGGAGATTTGGATGCGTTGCTTCAGCAAGCCAAACGCGGGAAGATCACCATTTATGGGGTCGCATGTGCGACTAGACGCGGTGCGACCATTCCGACAGCCAGAGGCCCTTTGCGCGACGAGAGCGGCCGTATCGTCATTTCGATGCTCAACCCCTTGCTAGCCGATCTGTCGATCGAGAGCGGCGGTGCTTTTATCGAAAAAAAAGATCCCGAAGCCGTCGCCGAAGCGATCGAAGGAGCGCTGGGAGATAGACGTCTCGAAGAGGCAGAGGCGACCGTACGCACCCAAGAGTGGTTTTGGGTACCGCTAAGCCTTGGACTCCTTTTTTTCCTAGCAGGTACGTTGGGATGGCGGACGACGGGTCGATGGAGATGGGGGTGGCGGCGATGGATCGCCGCCGGAAGTGCCGCGATACTCTGCACGATGCCTGCCAAAGCGGGGGTACTCGATCTTTGGCATCTTAAGCGGGGATACGAAGATTACGCCAAAGGGTCGTACGAGGCGGCGCTCTCGCATTTCAAAGCCGTATCGCCTCCGACGTTCGAGAGCCGCTATGCGCAAGCGTCCACCCTGTATCGATTGGGCGCTTACAAAAAAGCGGGGCGACTTCTCATGGGGCTTAAAAGCTCCGATCCCGATCTCAAACGACGGGTGTGGTACAATCTAGGTAACTGTGCCGCGAAGCTCGGACACTATGAAAGTGCTAGAGATTACTACGCCAAGGCGTTGGCGTTAGGGTTCGACAAGGATGCGATGGCCAATCTCGAAACGATCGCCTTTTTGAAAGAAAAGCGCGCCAAAAAGCCCGCTTCACACGCCAACCGCCGCCTCAAAGCGGCATCGACGAGTGGAGGAGGGGCACGCAAAAAGAGTGCATCCCAGCGTCACGGTGGACGGATGGGTCAAGGTAGCGGTTCCCAAAATAGTGCGAGCGGTGGTACATTGGGGATGAAGATACCCAAGAACCGAACGCAAAAACGGATGCCGATGTCGTCGAAAGTTTACGAGATGATCAACAAGGGATATGTGCATGAAAAAATGCCGTGGTAGTTCGAGCATGTGGCGTCAGTGGGGTTGGCTGATGATCTTGGCCCTATGGCCGACACTGTTGATGGCGGCGAAGGATTGCACCTACCAAGTCAGCGTGAGCAAACGTGATCTTTATCTCAAAGAGCCATTTGTCGTCACCTTTTCGGTCGAGCAGACCGACCCCAAGATCGTGATGTTTTTCGATTTCGAGATTTTGGAAGAGGGACGATTCAAAGCGATCAGATTGGACAAGCAGGTCGACGACGCCTATCACCACAAAAAAGTGCGCTTCGTCTATCTCGTTTTTCCTCTCAAAACGGGGTCGTTGACGATGCACTTCAAATTTTTGATTCGTCGTACCAACGACGCGACGATCGCCGTCAGTACGACCGGTGGGCGTTACAATTTCAAGGATGTCCAAACTTGGGATTCTACCGAATCGGTGCCGCCCGAGCGTATCGTCGTACGGCCGTTGCCGACGCGAGCCGATTTGGTGGGTGATTTCGTCTTGCACCAGCGTATCGACAAACATACGACAAGCGCCTACCATCCCGTCTACGTGACGATTGAGCTTGGCGGTGTCGGATATCCCCCGTCCAAAGATATTTTGGGACTTAAAATCCCCGATGTACAGATCTTCGCCGACAAACCTGAAATCGTCACTCAAAAGGCCAAGGATGGGATCCATTATCGGGCGCGCTATACCTATGCCATCGTCGCCACCCACGATTTTACCGTGCCGCCGATCGATTTGCATGCCTTTTCACCCAAAAAAGAGCGAAGTTACACGCTGCACGCCCCGCCGATCGACGTGCATGTCGTACCTATCAAACGGGAACGAGTGCTCGATCGTACCACCCGTCCGCCCACTCTCGAAGAGCGGTGGCGGGGATATCTCGACTGGATCGCGTATCTCGTCGTCTTTTTTTCAGGCTACGTCACGGCGCTGCTCGTGAGCAGGCTTAGAGTGTTGCTACGTCAAAAAGGTTGGTTCGTCGCCGACGCTTTTAAAAAAAGCGTCAAAGCCGCCAAATCGGAAAAAGAGCTTCTGCATCTACTCATCAAAACCGACCCTATGCGTTATGCGGCGCAGATCGAAGCGCTGGAAGCGGCGATCTATCATGGCGAACGCGTCAAACTCGCCGCCATCAAAAAGGAGGTCCTACGTGTTTGAGAAAATCTTCGTAGTCGCAGCGGTCATCGCTATCTCTTCGATGGCTCAGGCGGATAAAGATCGCGACATTCAGGCTCAAGTCGCGGCGGGGGAGAAGGTCTATATGAGCAAAGGTTGTTACGGTTGTCACGGGACGAGAGGGGAAGGCATCGGAGACTATCCGGTATTGGCGGGACGGAGCGAAGAGGATTTGATGGACAAATTGCGTCTATTACGCCAAGGCGAAGGCCATACCGCCAAACGGCAGCTGATGATCCCTTTCGCCAAAGGGCTTACCGAAAAGGAGATGGCGGCGGTTACCGCTTTTCTCGCTCGCCAAAATCCCCATGCCGAGGAGGACGAGTCGTTGGAGACGCCCGAGGATATACTCGGCGGTTCGGATATGTAACAGGGGAGCCTGAAAGTCGAACGACACGACGCGCTGCCCGTCATCCCTCCCAACGCCAAAAAATGCATAACGCTTCGACGACGATATCGCTTCGTCTGGGTTTGAGAAAAAAGGTCTCGATCGGATAATTGTCGAGACTGTACTTCTCTTCCAGCACATCCAACCGTTCTTGCATCTCGTCTTTGAGTCTTTCGATCTTTCTTTCGATGTCGGCGAGGGCCGCTTCGGCTCTGGCGACATCCTCTTTTTCCTTGAGCATGCGGCCGCCCCCTTTGATCGCTTGGCCCACTTTCGAAGCCGCCGATCGCTTTCCCCCCAAAAAAGCGCCAAAAATGGCCATTCCGACATCCACGAGAGAAGCCGTCGTCGTACGTTGGACATCGGATCTCTCCTTCTCCACTCGTCTCAAGGCCCGTGCGTATCGATCCTGCAACGCTTGCAGTTTTTTGGCGTAGCGTGCTTCGATCGTTTGGGTCGCTTCCTCTTTTTTCTCTTCGAGGCGATCCATCAAACGACTCTTAAACGCCTCGTAGCTCTCACCAGGATGCGACTCGGCTTTGAGTTTTCGGCAGCGCCATAGGGTAAGGCGCGTGGTGGCGTAGAGGTGCTCTTTGAGCATCTTTTCGTAAGGTTTGAGATTTTTGGCAGCGAGAATTGCGGATGGTAACGGTGCGAAATCGACGTTTTGGGCGGGTCGTACCGGCATCCGAGCGAAATCTTCGTCGCATTGGTGCGCCTCTTGCCACGACAAGGTATCGGAGCTCTCCGAGAGGGGTAGGCAGAGTTCGTACGCTTCCAAACGATCGATGTTACGCGGGGCGTTGAGGATACGCACCTGCGCCTTGGCCGCGAGTTGAGGGAGATAACGACCCCCCGTCTCGGTAGGTACGGCGAATCGCTGAGGAATCGCCGTGGACAATAGGGGGGCATTTGCCGATGAGGATATGTCGCCGGAATGGCGCGTCGTCGAGGCATGCATTTGGTGAGTGGAAGCGTCCGTTTCACGACTTTCGTTCTCTTCGTTTGTCGCGTCGGTGCGTCGGATGGCGCTCATCAACCGGGCGATATCCCTCTTCTTCAACGGCCCTCTGAGGTAGCTGAGCACCCATCTGGTTTGAAAAATTTGGAGACGGTCGAGGTGGGCGCTACTGAGTAGAAATGTGCGTTTGGGTAGGGATGCGATCAGACGCTTGATCGCATCTTTTCCAAGATGGTCGCCGATTTTGGTACCGATGCCGTCGATTACCCGGGCAACGTCCTGTTTCGTCTGCAAGCGTCCGATGAACCAGGTGCCGATGTTGGAGAGTCCTTTGTAGTCCAAGTCTACGGGATTTTGAGTGCTCAAGACCATACCGACACCGAACGCTCTGGCCTGTTTGAGCAGCTGCATCATCGGTTCTTTGGAGGGTGGATTTTTGGAAGGAGGAAAATAACCGTAGATTTCGTCCATGTACAAAAGCACACGCAATCTCGACGTACCGCTTTGACGTCGCATCCAACCCAGCGTACGGTTGAGCAGCATCGTCACGAAGAACATGCGTTCCGCATCGCTTAGATGTGCGATAGAGAAGATGGATATTTTGGAGCGCTGGTTCTCGTCGTACAGAAGATGTTCGATCGAAAGCGGCGCTCCTTCGAGCCACGCGGAGAAGGTGGGGTTGGCGAGGATGTTGTTGAAACGGGCGGCCAATTTGAAACGGTCTGCGGCGGGATAGAAACTCTCGAGGGGTAGGATGCCGATTTTTTTGAAAGGCGGGGTGATGATCCGGGTGATCAAGGCGGCCATATCGATCGGTTCGCCTTGCAACCAGGCCTGTTTGAGGATTTGGGCGATCAGGATGAATTCTCGGCTCTCCAGCGGATCGGCTTCGATCGACAGTAGCGACATCAAAGAAGCGACCGTCGACTGGATCGCCGATGCGAAGGCATCGGCATCTTCGAGCAGTGTCTCGTCGTCGGGGTTCAAAGAACCCAGTACGTTCACGGGTACGCCGGCCTTGGAACCGGGTGTATAGATCGTGGATTCATGAGCTTTGAAGCGTCTGATACGATCCAAATCTTGACCGAAACTCTCGATTCCCTCTTTCCAGCGCGTCGCGACTTCTTCGGCGTAGCGTTTGACATCGACGCCTTTGACGTTCGCTTCTTCCTCGATCCAAGGTTCGAACGCTTCGGGAGAGAGGTCGTCGAACGCCAGGCAAAGGTTGCCCATATCCCCTTTGGGATCGATGACGATAACGGGAATGTTGTCCAAAGCGGCCTCTTCGAGAATGTCGATACCAAGTCCCGTCTTGCCGCTACCCGTCATCCCGATGATGGCGGCATGAGTCGTGAATATTTTGGATTTGACGAGGGTGAGTCCTTCCGTGGCCTCCAACGTTTCGGGATCTAGATTTTTTCCTAGATAGAAAATCCCCAGTTTTTCGAAGATTTTATCCATCGTTTTTTCCTTTCTCAAAAAGTGCGAGAAAAAAGCCCTCCATCGACTCGTCGGGTAGGATACGTACGCATCGGACCACGTCGGGATGGAAACTTCTATCGTTCCACGATTGCAAGCCCCCGATCGAGTTGGCAAGGGGTAGATCGATCGGCAGCAGTGAAAGATCGGGATGTTTACGAAGCGCTTTGTCGATCACGGACTCGTTCTCTTCAGGTGCGAACGAACAGGTGGCGTAGAGCAGCCGTCCCCCCGGTTTGAGGCTTTTGATCGCCGAATGGAGCAGGCGGTTTTGCAGTTTCGCCATCTCTTTGATTTTACGCTCGCTCCAGTAGGCCGAAGTGGCCGGCTCGTAACTTTTGAATTTGGCTTCGGTGGAGCAGGGCGCGTCCAGCATCACCCGATCGAACATCGCCGGGCATTTGGCGCCGACGCTGCGGCCGTCGGTCATATAGTGGTGGGCGATCGTCACGCCGCCGTTTTCGAGATTGCGTTTGAGTCTGAAAAAACGATCTTTTCCGGGTTCCACGACCGAAAGCCAGCCGCGATTTCGCATCATGGCCGCCATCATCAACGCTTTCCCGCCTGGTGCGGCGGCTAGATCGAGGATCGTTTCGCCAGGTTGGGGGGCCAATACCAGAGGAGCCAGCATCGAGGAGAGGCTTTGGATGTAGATGCATCCTTCCACAAATAGTGGATGGCGTACCAGCACCTCTTTGGTGTCGGATGGAAGAGTGAAGGCAAGGTCGTACCATCCGACCGGTTCGCATCTTAAGCCATCCTGTCGTAATCGACGCAGCGCCTCGTCGGGATCCACTTTCAGCGGATTGATCCGAAAAGCGACGCGCCTTGGGGCGTCGAAGGTGGTCAGAATCTTTTCGAAACGGTCGGGATAGATGGTGCGTAGACGCGCGACGAATCGGTCGGGTAGCATGGTCGATCGCTTAACCGTACGGCTTTTCTTGCATTTTCATACCTTCACCCCTAGATAGGATAGGACCAGCATGAGCAAAGCGCTACTGAGCCCCGCCAAAACGCCGGCGACAAGATCGTCTCCCATGACGCCCCATCCACCGGATACGTCGCGATCGATTCGTCCGACGATGGATGGTTTGGTGATGTCGTAGAGCCTGAAGAAAAGAAAGCTCGACAATGCCGCCAAAGGTTGGGCCGTACTCAGGCACAGTGCCAGCCAGATGCCGGCCACTTCGTCGATGACGATACGCGAATCGTCGTGCCGGCCGGTTCTGGCTTCGTAGGCGTCGATGGCTTTGACCCCAAACAGCGTGATCAAAACGGTCGACAAAAAGAGTGTTTCGATCGGAAAATAGGCCAAAATGGCCATACCGACCAGTAGTCCCGCGAGGGACCCCCAAGTGCCTGGTGCTTTCGGTAAAAGGCCGCTTCCCAAAAAGGCCAAAAAGAGTTTCTCTTTGGTGTTCATCGAAAATTTCGCTCCTTCTTCCAATCGTCCACTCACCTTTCGCGCTTATTTGAGGCTGCTCGTTTGATAGAGCTTCATCAGTTTGATATAAAAATCCTCTTCGCTTTGATGCTCCAACAAACCGCTTCCTGGCATCAAGTCGTAGTAGATCTTTTCGAGATTTTCGAAGCGGTTGGGAAAGAGATGGGCGAGAATCATGGCCGAAATCTCTTTTCGGATCAATACCGCCGGCGGCAGCAACCCTTTTTTGAGGAGTTCCAGAATCGAGTCGGCATGGTAAGAGATATGGTGATGTTCGCCGTGAGGGCAGGTTTTGTTGCTGACCAGTGTGCGGCAAATATCGCAGTAAGCGTACTCGGGGGCCGTATGAATGGCGATGTCGAGTCCTTGAAGATGATCGAAGACCGATTGAATACGGTTTTTGTCGTAAAAACTTCCCAGACCCGCGTGATTTTGGCCGATGACCAGCTCGTCGCACCCGAAATTCTGGGCGACGATCGCATCGAGGATCACTTCGTTGTAACCGGCGAATATGTACGTGTATTCGAGGGGTACGATCAAGACACGGTTGGCGGGGAGGTAGTTTTTGACGAAATAGTCCATCGCGCGATAGCGAAGTTGGTACGGAAGTACCGGATCTTCACGGAAGGGTTTGAGCAAAAAGAGGACGACCAGATCGCAGCGATCCAGCGTCGTACGGATCAAACGCTCGTGTGCGCGATGCAAAGGGCGTGCCGCCATCATCAACGCACTGGTCTGCGTCGCTCCGATTCTGGCTTTGGCCGTGGCGATTTGCTCTTTGATCTCTTTGAATTTGGGGTAGTGGACTTCGTAAGGGCCGCTGATGGCGTAGTGACCCAACCGTTTCATCGTCGCCTGCACTCCCGGATGCGTCGGGCTTTGGGTTCCGTAGATCTCCAGGAGGCGCTGCTGCGGGTCGATTTCGAAAACCTCTTCACACACCAGATGTCCGACGACCTCGCCATCGACCACGAGTGTCACCTTCTCCCCTTTTTGCAAGGATTGGAGAACCTCTTCGTTGCGCCGTCCCTTGGGAGCGAGAATGAAGGGGAAGGGAAAGGTATGGTTTTTGTAACGTTTGTTCTTGGTCACTTCCGCGGCCGTTCGGCTATCCATCAACGACGTGACGGGACGCAGAAGCCCCTCTTGGACCAGCGCCAAGGTGGAGAGCGCCTCCTGGTCGATATAGAGGCGTTTATCACTTTTTCTTGAAGATGCCATACTTTTTCCTCTTTTCCCAGAGCGATTTGCGTGAAATGCCGAGCTTTTTGCTCAGCTCCGTATCGGGGAACTTGTGCTGGTAGTTGTGAATGATGAATTTGACGTAGTCGTCGATCGTCAGTATTTCGGTCCGGTCGAAGATTTTGTGTTCACTGACCAGTTCGATCGTCTCCAACGCTTCTTCTTCGAATTTCTCCGTGGTCGACGTGATGACGTGACGTCCCTGGATCGTTTCGAGAAAGGCGGCTTTTTCGCTCTTTTTGAGCGTTTGAAATTCGGGCATGTAGGCGATATATTCGTCGTCGAGCCGACGAAGCGTTTCCAACGACGAGCTTTCACTCAGGGGTAGATAACGCATCGGTCGTCCAAGGGCCTCGACCAGAGCGAAGGCGAAGGCGTCCGCCTGTTTTTGATAGTTGGTCGTGACCATCAATGGCAGCGGGTACTCCATCGACTCGGGCAGTTGGATGTTTTTGAACTGATGCTCGAGATAGCTTTGTAAAGATTCGCAGCGCTTTTGCAGACGACGATAGTCCAAGTAGTGATCGATCTTACGAATCAACTCTTCGATCATGAAAGGTTTTTGGATATAGTCGTGTGCTCCCGCTTTCAGCGGGTCGGTGACGGTGTCGTTACTGATATAAGAGACCATCAGTAGAATGATTTCGTTCGAGAATTTCTTGATCAACGGATAGAAATCCTGGCCTGAAAGGTTGGTCGAGAGCAGCAGTACGTCGTAACGCGCTTCCTGGGCCATCGCATCGCTGACGGCCGCGAAGATATCGCAATCATGTCCAAAATCGATCAGTTTGCCCGCGATACTTTGGGCGAGGTAGATCTCCTCTTCTACGATTAATATTTTCATGCCTGTGTCCAGTCTATGAATTGAAGTGTGGCGGCCGCCTGTACGGCGACGCCCTCTTTGCGACCGACGAAACCGAGTCCTTCGGTCGTCGTCGCTTTGACGTTCATACGGTGGGGTTCGATGGCCAGAAGTTTGGCGAGCCGATAGCGCATCGCCTCTTTGTAAGGACCGATCTTGGGGATTTGAGCGACGATCGTCACATCGGCATGTTCGACGGAGTAGCCTGTATGCCAAAGCCGATGGACGACATGACGAAGAAGTTTGGCCGAGTCGGCACCCGCCCACGTCGCGTCGGTATCGGGGAAGAGTTCGCCGATATCTCCCATCCCGGCCGCACCGAGTAGCGCATCGATGAGGGCGTGAATCGCCACATCGCCGTCGGAATGGGCTTTGAAACCGACCTCGCTCTCGATCGATACGCCGCCAAGGACCATTTCGCGCCCCTTTTCGAAGGCGTGAACATCAAAACCGGTGCCACAAAATCTCGCCGTCAAATCGGGGGGTCTGAGACAAGGAAGCAAGGCGATGTCCTCGGCATAGGTCAGCTTGTGGAGCGAGGCGTCGCCGCCGATGAAGGCCACCTTTCCGCCCAGCGCGTGGATCGCACTGCTTTCGTCGGTGAAGATTCGGGCTTGACGGAGGGCTTGGCGTAGTTTGTCGGTACGGCTCAGCTGGGGTGTCTGGATGCGTAACAACTCTTTACGATCGATGGGATGGCCTTCGTAGTAGACCGTATCGGCGACGGGAAGTGTCGGAACGGCGCAATCGGCCGTTTCGATCGCGGCCAGGAGGGTCCGGCAAATCGCTTTGTCCACGCACGGTCTGGCGACGTCGCTGACGAGTACGAGCGGCGTCTTGACCGCTTGCAAAGCGTTGGACAAAGAGCCTTGGCGGCTGTCGCCTCCGACGACGAAGTGGACTTTTTCATTATTTATATGGCGGCGCATGAAGGCGATCTCGTCGGCATGACCGACGACGATCGCTTGGCGAAAGAGACGCATTTGAAGAAATTTTTCGAGCGTACGGTACCACAAAGGTTCTCGCCCGATACGAAGCCACTGCTTTTTGACAGGTTTTTCGAAGCGGCTCGCTTCACCGGCGGCCAGAAGTACGAGAGTTAAATCGGACAAAATTACTCCTAGAAACCTTAAAGTGTTACGAAAGTATACATAAAGAAAGCTTGCTTTTATCTTTTTTGTGATAATTTTTCCTCAACTTGTGTAGGAGGAGACCATGCGAAGCGAATGGGTGGCGAAACGCCGAAACGACAAGGTCAGGACCCAGATGTATTACGCGAAACAGGGCATCGTGACCGAAGAGATGGCTTATGT
>CAZORY010000004.1:3317-27063 GCA_964582435.1 uncultured Campylobacterales bacterium | reverse complement strand
CCCAAAGCGAGCAGAAAATATCCGATATAGGTGGGGATCGTCCCGGGGTCGTGATTGACCGACAGGATCGTCCCTTTTTCGTCCATATCGTATGAGCTTTGGAAAAATCGATATCCCCGATAGTCGAGGACATGGTTCATATAGATTCTAAAGGGCATTTCGACACCTTTTTGTTTGTCGATGACGACCACTTCGCTGGCGTAGGAGGAGGGGCTCATCGATCCGGGATAGCGTTCCAACTGGAAATCGACCAGTTTCAAAGCGAAGGGCAGTTTGATCAGTCGCGAACCGTAACTGGCCGCCAACGTCCATCCATCGAGCCGTAGGTGGACCGGATCGCCGGGCTGGCCTTTGGTACCGTAGAGAGTGACCGTGCGATGCTCTCCTCCCATCGAAAATTTCACGACCACCGCATCCAACGCGGCCCGCATCATCGGTCCTTTGCTTCGGTCATCGCCGCTGACGATCTTCACCTTGGCATGAGGCAGAACTTGGCGGATCACGAAATTGATACCGGAAGCGCTATAGAGTCTTCTGGTAAAGAGTCGGCGCTTGCCCTGCTCGACGATACCGGAGCTCTTGTCCGCCATCTTGAGATATTGCAACGCGAAAGGGAGCGACGCGACCAGTTTGTCACCTTCGAAGTGTAGAGCTATCACCGGTTTGGACGAGGAGAGATTGGCATCCAGAGCGATCACGAAAGCTGGAGTCTCGTAACTCTCACCACTTTTGAGGAGCACTTGCCGAGGCTTCTCGCCACTGGCGACCATCAAACTCACGATCGGCCCGCCTGCCGGATCGACGACGATCTTTTCCGCTGCGTTGGGGATGTATTTGAGGACTTCCATCGTCAACGTTTCGTCGGCGAGCCTGATCTTTTGGACCATATGGTTGGAGCCGATCTTACTGAAAAGCACCGGTTTGGCGTAATGGAAGCGTTGGCCATCTTTCATCGCGTCGATCTGTAGATAGGTACGGTCGCTGACGATCGTATCGGAGGTTTGCCCTTCACGAATGTGCATGATCCCTTCGTACCCGACGTAGCGGGTGATCGCCGCGCCGATCAATATGACGATGAAAGCGGCGTGAAAGATGAAGACGAGCCGTTTGCCCGGTCGCCACATCCGGTAACGGATGATATTGGCGATCAGATTCACGGCCAGGAGCGCCAGCAAAAGCTCGAACCATCGGGCGTTGTAGACGAGAGCCTTGGCGGTCTGCGTGCCGTAGTCGTTCTCGATGAACGTGGCCGCGCCGATCGCGAAGGCGAAGATGAGCATCAATACCAGAGCACTGTGCATCGAGAGGAAATAGTCGGTCGCTTTTTTGAGAAATTTCATCAGGGTACGCTCCATTCATCGGGGACGCGTACCTCGCAAGTAAGAAGCGATGCCGCGCCACAGATGTTTACAATCTTTGAATGTTACCGAAAAAAGGAAATTCGAGGAGGAAAAGGAGTGAGCTAATGCCAGGTACTAAGCCCTACTTCAGTTCACTCCATCGCGAGCCGACGGCGATGCTGGTCTCCAACGGCACCCGCAAGGTCACGACACTCTCCATCATCTTCGCGAATCTCTCGGCCAACGCCTGCGCCTGGGACGCTTCGATCTCGAAGATCAACTCGTCGTGGATCTGCAACGCGATGGCAGCCTCCAAACGCTCCTGATGGATCGTTCGATGGATCTGCAGCATCGCCATTTTGATCAGATCGGCGGTGCTGCCTTGAAAGACGGTATTGCCTGCTTCACGGAGATAAGCGGCCATCTGGACCGGGGAGGCATGCTCGAAATCGAAGTAGCGTCGACGCCCCAGCAACGTCTCCACGTACCCTTGCTCTTTGGCTTTGGCCTCGATCGAGGCCAGATAGGCTTTGACGGTGGGAAAGGTGGCGAAATAGTTGTCGATGATTCCTTTGGCCTCTTTGGTGGAGATGCCTAACGTCTGGGCCAGCTTTCGGCTTCCCATACCATAGAGGAGGCCGAAGTTGATCGTCTTGGCGATCGGACGCTTGCTGGGGGCTTCTTCGGGACCGAAGAGTTCGATCGCGGTTTGCAGATGGATATCCTTGCCCTCCCTGAAAGCCTCCGTGAGGACCGGATCTTCACTGAAATGGGCCAGAAACCTCAATTCGATCTGCGAATAGTCGATACCCACCAAACGATACCCCGGCGCGGCGACGAAACCTTCTCGAATGCGACGCCCCTCCTCCGTCTTGACCGGGATGTTTTGGAGATTGGGGTTTTTGCTGCTGAGTCGTCCCGTCGCGGTACCGGTCTGGATGAAGGAGGTGTAGATGCGGTGATCGGGGTCGTCTTTGGAGAGCTTGAGCAGCGGTTCGATATAGGTGCTCATCAATTTGTGCAATTCTCGATAAGAAAGAATCGTTTCGACGATCGGATGGGAACCTTTGAGGGATTCGAGAACCTTTTCGTTGGTACTGTAACCCCCGTTCTTGGTCTTTTTGCCTCCTGGCAAGCCCAGATGGGAAAAGAGAATTTCACCCAACTGTTTGGGAGAGTTGATATTGAATTCTCGGCCGGCCAGCTCGTAGATTCGCGCGGTCAGAGTTTTCAGTCGGGACGAGATTTCCTCTTTGAGCCCTTCGAATCGCTCGATATCCACGGCGATGCCGTGACGCTCCATCGCGATCAAGACGTTGACGAACGGATACTCCACATCCCTCGCCTCCTTTTGCAAATGCTCGGCGTTTTGGAGCCTGAGCGTCTCCGTCAATTTGCCCAGCAACCGCCAGCTCATCCACGCATCCTCGGCAGCGTAGACGGTCGCCTCTTCGATCGCCACACCGCTGAAATTCTCCCCTTTCTTGACCGTGTCTTTGAAAGCCACCATCTCATGATCGAAGTAGCGAAGCGCCAGCCGATCCAGCCCGACGGCCCCTTCCGGGTCCACCAGCCATGCCAAAAGCATCGTATCCGCATAAGGCACCACTTCGTCGAAACCGAAGAGCCGATAGAGCAGTCCCAGATCGAATTTGAGATTGTGGCCGAACAGAGGTTTTTCAAGCAGTTTTTCGAGCGCCTTTTTCGCCGTCTCCAGCGAAATTTGCCGTCCGACCCCCAGATAGGTGTGACCGACGGGCACGTAGTAGGCTTTCGATGGGTCGATACAGAAGCTAAATCCCACCAGATTCGCTTTTTTGGTATCCAAGTCGTCGGTTTCGGTATCGAGGGCGACGGGTGTTTCGTCGTCGATGGCGTCGATGATGGCCAAGAGTCGCTCTTCGTCGTCCACCAAAATCGCTTCGAAGGTCCGGCGTTTTTTCATCGTGGCCGTTCGAGCCGTACGTGTCGGCTGCTCGTTGGCCAAACGTCTGAGGATATTGCGCATCTCGAATCGCTTCAGATCCTCCTCGATCGCCAGCAATGGATCGTGCGTCGGCATCTTGAGACGCTCCAAGTCGCAACGATCGAACAGGTCGTCTTTGAGCGTCACCAACTGCTTGGAACGGTAGGCCGACGCTTTGTGAGCGATCAAGAGATTTTTGATCCGTTCCGGTTTGACCGCGTCGATGTGTGCGTAGATGCCATCGAGGGTTTTAAACTGCGCAAGCAGTTTCACCGCCGTCTTGGGACCGATACCCGGCACACCCGGCACGTTGTCCGAGCTATCGCCGATCAGCGCTTGATAATCGGTGAACTGTTCGGGATGGATGCCATATTTGTCCAGACACGCTTTCTCGTCCACCTCCACCTTTTTGATAGGATCGAAAAGGACCACCTTTCCATCGTCGATCAACTGGTAGAGATCTTTGTCGTGACTGACGATCCGCACCTTCAGGCCCAGTGATTTGGCGCACTTGACCATCGAGGCGATGATATCGTCGGCTTCGTAACCCTCTTTCATCATTTTGGCCAATCCCATCTTCTCGATCCATTCGATCGCGATAGGCAACTGGGCTTTGAGCTCTTCGGGTGGCTCGGGTCGCTGAGCTTTGTAGGCCGGGTCGATCGTCTGGCGAAAGCTTGGGCCCGGTGCATCGAGAGCGAAAAGAAGGTAATCGGTAGGATACTCTTTTTCGAGGTTGTGGATCAGATTGGCAAAACCAGTCAACAAGCCCGTCGGAAAGCCATCGGAGTTCTTAAGAGGCGGTAGTGCGTAGAAACTTCGGAAAAAGAAGCCGAAGGTATCGATAATCGTCAATGTTTTCATACGGGCAATGATACCAGCCGAAAACTTACAGCCGCGTCAGAGCGGCTTACCTCAACCCTCCCACTCTTCGGAGAGGTCTTGCATCGCCTCTTTCAAAGGTTCGTCGGGCAATCCTCCTTTGATGGCCAGATTGAGCGCCCTTTTACGGTTTTTTTCACCCAGAGGATTTCGGACGCTGACCGCTTCGGATGCGATTCTAAGGGCCCACGCCTCCTCCTTGAGATCACCGTCGGCTTGATTGGGTAAATCCGCCCACTGTATCGCATCGGCCATTTGAGCATCGAATTCCCAATGGCGCAGCATCGCCGCACTCACTTCGGCCGTGGTAGCACCGACGTAGTTACGTTCGATCTCCCGAATGTCCCACCCCGCTTCCAATTCGGCCCGAAATGTAGCGTCCTCCTCTTCTCTGAGCAATTCGTCGGATATGACGATCTTTCCGATCTCCTGCAGTAAAGCCATCAGTCGAATTTTCTCCACTTTCGCGGGGTTGATGGCTCGCATCCATCGCTGAGCCAGCATACTTTGAAACTGCGAAATTTTCGCGAGAAATTCACTATCGATCGCATACGGGGAGAGATTGGCCCGCAACATGTTCCGCACGGAGAGATTGACCACCAGATCCTTGACGCTACGCAATCCCAACAAAGAGACCGCCTGTTCCACGCTCGTCACCTCTTTGCGAAGGCCGTAGAACGCGGAATTGAGAAGCCTCAGCAGATCGGCGACGACCATCGGATCCTTTTCTACGATCGAAGCGATCTGTTTCACATCCACACCGGGATCGGCAAAAGCCCTTTCGATCTCCGTCACCGTCTGAGGAAGAGGAGGTAGGGAGCTTATACGCTTGACCAGTTGGGAATTCTTCATCGTTTTACACCTTCATCGCTGATTTCGTCTACTATTCAGCCATCGGCGATCACGAGCCAAATTTGACGCCACTATCTTGCGCCCGACGCTTGGCTTTTCGTTTGGCCTGTTCCCGGTTGAAGGAGAAGATGGCGTAGATGGCCCACGCCAGGAACATCGAGGCGAGAATTTCGTAACCGATCGCCCACATCATGAAAAAACTGATGAAATCGCCTTTCGTGATCATCGTGACCAAATCGCTGAGACTCCCTTTGGCGGAGATGACGAGCATCACCAGCGTTCCCGTAATGTACGGGGCGAAAATGAAGTAGAGTGTGGCTTTGATATAGGCATATTTCGGGTCACCGCCCACCAGATCGGCGACCGTGAGTTGCTGATGAAGAAAATCTCCATGATTTTCATACATCAACTCCTTGTATTTGGGCATCGATTTGTAAAATTTCGTTCGCTTGGCCATCACTCACCACTTTCTACACAAGGCGTTGAATTTTATCGGAATATTGTATCATAATGTTCGACGCCTTTTCTTTCATTTTGTCGACATTTCCGCCGATTCGAAGAGTTCCGCCGCGAGAAAACGGCCGGTATAGCTTCCACTCTTTTCATATCCCGTCGCCAACTCTTCAGGCGTTCCGCATGCGACGATACGCCCTCCTCGGTCACCTCCCTCGGGACCCATATCCACGATATAGTCGGCATTTTTGATCATATCCATGTTGTGTTCGATGACGAGCACGCTGTTCCCCAACTCCGTCAAATGGTGCAACACCCGCGTGAGCCGATCGACGTCGGCAAAATGAAGACCCGTCGTCGGCTCGTCGAGAATGTAGAGCGTATTGCCCGTATCTCTACGCGAAAGCTCTTTGGCCAGTTTGATACGTTGAGCTTCCCCGCCACTTAGCGTCACGGCGTTTTGTCCCAACGTAATGTATCCCAGGCCGACGTCTTGAAGCGTCTTGAGCTTGGCGAATATTTTCGGTATATGTTCGAAGAACAGAAGTGCTTCATCGACACTCATAGCCAATATATCGGCAATATTTTTCCCTTTGTAAGTGACCTCCAGGGTCTGTGGGTTGTACCGCTTGCCTTGACAAGCGTCGCATTTGACCATGATATCGGGTAGAAAGTGCATCTCGATTTTGATTTCTCCCTCTCCTTGGCACTTCTCGCAACGACCCCCCTTCACGTTGAAACTGAAACGCCCCGGTTTGTAACCTCTGATCTGTGCCTCTTTGGTTTTGGCGAAAAGATTGCGAATCTCGTCCATCACGCCGGTATAGGTGGCGGGATTGGAACGGGGAGTACGGCCGATCGGGCTTTGATCGAGATAGATCACCTTGTCCAAACGCTCCAGTCCCTCGATAGAGACTCCGTCGACTTTTTGGACCTTCTTGGCACGATTGAGCAACTCTTTGGCCACGGGCAAAAGCGTTTGTAGGATCAGGGAACTTTTTCCGCTACCGCTGACTCCCGTCACGCAGACGAAGTTTCGCAATGGTATGTCGACGTCGAGATTTTCGATGTTGTTGATCGTGACGTTTTCGATTCTCAGCCACTCTTTCTGCGGGCGTCGATGGTAATATTCGATCTTTCGGCGGCCCGTCAGATAATCGGCGGTCAGAGTCCGGGAGGCTTTGAGCTGCTCGAGTGTGCCCGAAAAGACGATTTCACCCCCGTATTTCCCGGCACCGGGGCCGATATCGACGATATGATCGGCCGCTTCGATCGTCTCTTTGTCATGTTCGACGACGATGACGCTGTTGCCCTTGTCCCGCAAAGATTTGAGGGTACGGATCAACTTCTGCGTATCCCTTTCGTGCAAGCCGATGCTAGGTTCGTCCAACACGTACATCACGCCCGTCAACCCGCTTCCAATCTGGCTCGCGATCCGAATACGCTGGGCTTCCCCGCCGCTGATGGTTCTGGCGTCACGACCGAGGGTCAGATACCCCAATCCCACGTCGTAGAGGAAAAAGAGACGCTCTTTGATCTCTTTGAGAATCGGATCGGCGACCATGCGCTGCTGGGGACTCAAATCGGCGAAATGGGTCGCGTCGTCGAAGAAAGCGTAACAATTTTCGATCGGCATGTCGATCAATTCGGCGATCGTCCTTCCTCCCACGCGCACGGCGAGCGATTCGGGTTTGAGACGATGGCCTCCACAGGCATCGCAAACCTTTTCCGCCATGTAGTCGCCGAACTCCCGATCCTCTTTGAGCATGTCGTAAGAGATCTTCACGATCCCCGGCCAGACCCTTTCCAGTCGATGGCGTTTCCATGTAAAGAGTACTTTATCGGGTGTCCCGTAGAGAATCTGCTTCTTCTGGAAATCTTCGAGCGCTTCATAAGGTACGTCGGTCGGAATATCCGCCGTTTCGCAAAAGGCCATCAAAAATTTGAAATAGTAGCTTTTGTTGAAACCGTACAGCGTTTTGATCGCACCCTCTTCGATACTGAGGTGCGCATCGATTACGCGGTTGAGATCGAGGGTATAACGAAGGCCCAGACCATCACACGTGGGGCAGGCGCCTTTGGGAGAATTGAAAGAGAAACTCAAAGGTTCCAGCGGTTCGAAACTCACTTTACAGTGGAAACAGGCCAGATGTTCGCTGTAATGGATGAGCGGTGCCGTACCGACCTCCTCGTGATTGAGCACTTCGACCTCCACCTCTCCATAGCTTTCGTGCAGCGCCTTTTCGATATCCTGAGCGATCCGCTCTTTGGCCCCCTCTTTGAGGACGACCCTATCCACGACCGCTTTGATGGTGTGTTTTTTGGTTTTGCCAAGCTCGATATCCTCATCGAGACGCACCATCACCCCGTCGATTTGGGCACGGACATACCCTTTATGCCGAAGAGATTCGATCAGATCGGCAAACGTGCCTTTCTTCTCCCGCACCAAGGGTGCCATGATCACCAGTTTGGATCCCTCGGGAAGTTTGAGCACCTGTTCGATAATGTCGGCAGCACTCATCTGAGAGATGGGACGCCCGCACAGATGACAATGCTGCCGCCCGACTCTGGCGAAAAGCAACCGTAGATAATCGTAAATTTCGGTGATCGTTCCTACCGTCGAGCGTGGGTTTTTCGAAGTGGTCTTCTGGTCGATGGCGATGGCGGGGGTCAGCCCATCGATCTTGTCGACATCAGGCTTGCCCACACGGTCGAGAAACTGTCGGGCGTAGGAGGAGAGGGATTCGATATAGCGCCGCTGGCCCTCGGCGTAGAGGGTATCGAAAGCCAGCGTGCTTTTACCGCTCCCGCTAAGTCCCGTAAACACGACCAGAGCGTTTTTGGGAATCTGCAAGTCGATCGATTTGAGGTTGTTCTCCCTGGCTCCGAATATTTTGATAGTATCCAAACGTACGACTCCATAAAAAAGTAGCCCTTATATACCATAAGTTTTGTTTAAGGTCAAGGGAAAGTTGTCGTGGTATCGCTTGCGAAAGCGCCGCGCACTCACCCCAAAAATATCTTTTTCAACATCAAAGCGAGGATGACGACGTACAAAAGGATCAACGCGTTTTTGTGCTTTTTGTGGCCCGTACGACCCGCCAACCAGATGCCCGCTTGCACTCCGATCAGCGAAGCGACACCCACGATCAAGCCGTGGATGTAGTCGATATGGCCGGCCATCGAGAGACTGATGAAGCCCGATACGGAGGAGAAGACGACGAAAAAGAGACCCGCCGAGACCGCTTTTTTGAGGGGATAGTGCAAAAGCCCCACCAAAATGGGCGTCAGCAAGATGGAACCACCGATGCCCATCGAAATGGCGAGCAGGCCGATGACGGTACCTACTCCGAAAAGTACGGCAGCCGATAGGTCGTGTTCTTGCGTCGGATCGGGAATGGCGGGCGCTTTGAAAAAACGATAAAGCGCGAAAGCGACGACTCCCACGAACGCGCTCTCGAGCACGATCTCCGGGACGACACTGACGAGCCACCCGCTTCCCAACGCGCCCGTAAAACCGCCCAATCCGATGATCCCGCCCTCTTTGAGGTTCAGATGCCCTTTGCGATGATTGAGCCAAGAGCCGTACAAGGAGCTGAACACCATCTGCATCACCGAAATACCGATCGCCTGCTTGATGGAAAAGCCCAAAAACATGAGGGTCGGTACCAGCATCGTACCGCCACCGATACCGAAAAAACCGGACATCGCACCGATCACGACACCGATAAGAACGAGAGCGATTTCCATAGGACCTTCTTCAAAAAGAGTGACTTCGGCCGATATTATACTGCATGCCGTCCATTAATAGATAATTCAAAATTTTTATCCTATAATCAAATCACTCCCGCAGCGTCGTGACTGCGGCTGCAAAGGTGTTGCGTGATCGAACTTTTGAAACAAGCGGTGGAAGAGGTTTTCGTGGAACATTTCGGCATGCCTGCCGAACCGTGTGACGAAAAACCGTCGGAGGAGGGCTATACGGCGCAAATCCCTGTCTCCGACGGTCGAAAAGCGTTCATCGCTCAGCTTTGGGCCGACGAAGCGACCTTGAAACGATTGGCGGAAATCCTCCTTTTCGAAGAGAATCCGGACGAAGAGACCCTCCGTGACCTGACCGCGGAAGTCGCCAACTTCATCGTCGGACACGCCAAGATGGTCGCCAGCGACCGTCACCTGCCATACTCGATGGAGACTCCGAAATTCACGGGGAAAAAGAGTCTCGACGGATGGCGCGACGGACTGATCTATCGAGTGGGCGATCACTGGATCGCCCTCCATTTGAAGGAGCGCAATGGCTGAATCTCAAGAGAGTCGAAAAGAGGAGGAGATCAAACTCTTCGATTTCCGACGATTGCTCGATATCGAAGTGGAAATCACCTCCTATCTCGGGGAGACGGAGCTGACGTTGGGTGAAATTCTAAGCTTGGACGTCGGTTCGGTGATCGACTTGCGCAAACCGGCTGGCGAAAGCGTGGAGACTTACGTCAACGGCCGTATCATCGGAAAGGGAGAAGTGATGGTCTACGAAAAGAACCTCGCCATCCGTATCAACGAAATCCTCGATGCCGACGCCGTCATCTACTACTTGTCGAAAGAGAAATGACGATGTCGCGAATACTCTTTTTGTTACTGGTACTCCTACCTTCACTCTATGCATCGGTTCTTCTCAACGTCAATGTCTACGAACGCGCCCATCGACTCGATTTGATGCTCTCTTTCGATACGCCTTTCGAAGGGACGATCACCAAACGAGAGGAGAGAGACGGAACGATCGCGATTCTGTTGGGGGATGTGCAGGTGCGAAAACCTTTCTACCGGGCGATTCGTGAAAGCTTCGTCGACTCCGTGACCGTCGCCAAATCGGATGCCGACACCGCCCTCGTCAAAATCGTTCCTACAAGCGGGCCGCTGGGCGTCAAAGCTTCCAAAACGGTCGACGGTTTCGGGTTGCGACTGCGTATATATCCCATCACCACACCGCAACACGCCGCCGTCCCTCCTATGCCCGCACTCCTTCAAAAAGAGGCTGCGCGTCAACGGCTCGAGGAGAGATCTAAGAGACCTCAACCCCTCAACACGCTCGATGAGAGGGAAACCCTTCCTAGTTGGCGATATTGGAGCGTCTTGGGCGTTCTTCTGCTCCTACTTCTGCTGCTTTGGAGTGCGAAACGCAAAGGGCTGCGCAACCTTTCCAAAAACAGCGGTGCCGGATGGCTCATGCCCAATAAAGGAAAAGGTGCGATACCCGAAGAGGCGACGGTCCGTTTCAAAAAACCGATCGATCCACACAACCATGTGGTCCTGCTCGAGTTCGCGGGACGCCAATACTTGATGGTCGTCGGCACCACCAACCTTCTTCTGGATACATTCAGTGCCGGACATATCCAAGAAGAAGAGGACTTCTCTCAAGTTTTCGAAGCCAACAAACGTCAACTGGATCACTTCCTCAAAGAGAATCACCCCGACGCTTACGAAGCGTTCAAAGCCAACGCCAGCAAGGAAGAACATCCGTAACGAAAAGGCTTCCGACGAGCGTCGAATTAAGTGCAACACCGATCACCGCTTAACGATACGCTATTTAAGATTCGGTGTATCGCAGCTTTTCCACAGGTTTTCGAAAGCCGACAGGAGCGCAGTCAATGCATGAAAACATATTGATACTCGGCATCGTTCTGGTCGTTTTGAGTTATGGATTCTACTCCAATCTTTTGAACCGATGGAATGTGACCGGCCCAATGATTTTCACGATCGTCGGTATCCTCTTTTCTCCGCTGTTTTTAGGCGAAAAATTATTACACCTAGAGGGAGAAATCGTTCAGACCTTGGCCGAGATCGCGCTGATCGTCGTTCTTTTCGCCGATGCGTCCACACTCCATTTCGATCGACTCAAAAGGTTTTGGCGGATTCCCGCTCGAATGCTGGGCATCGCCCTGCCACTGACCATTCTTTTCGCGGCAGGAGTGGGCCTGTGGTGTTTTCCCGATCAACCCCCTCTTTATGTCGTGCTACTCTCCCTCCTTCTGGCTCCTACGGACGCGGCCCTGGGGAAAGCGGTCGTCACCGATCCCATCGTTCCCGAACAGATACGAAACTCCATCAACGTCGAAAGCGGTCTCAACGATGGCTTCGTATTTCCTATCTTGATCACCGTCACGGCACTCCTTTCAAGCGGCCAGGATCATGCCCAAGGATATGGCTGGCTTTTCAACGTTCTTGAACAGATCTTTTTGGGAACGGTCGGCGGGATCTTCGTCGGCTATACCGGGGCTTTGCAGAGTCGTTTTTCGCTGAAAAAAGGATGGCTGGCCGAAAGTTACCGCGATTTGATTCCCTTCGCTTTGGCGATATTCGCCTACTATTTCAGTGAATATATCGGGGGCAACGGTTATATCGGCGCTTTCGTCGCGGGCATGGTTTTTGGCAATCTGACGCCGGCTTTGACGAAGCATGTCGAAGCGTTCGTCGAAAGTGAAGGCGAGTTGCTGATTTTGATCATTTTCACCCTCTTCGGTCTCGTTTTCGTGCCTGCATTGATCCATACCTGGAATGTGAAGGTCCTATGCTACGCCCTGCTTAGTCTCACACTATTTCGTATGCTACCCGTGGTGCTTAGCCTTACCGGCCTGGGCTTGGATGGGCGCACTAAACTCTTCCTGGCCTGGTTCGGCCCCAGAGGCATCGCTTCCATTCTATATCTCATCATCGTCGCCCATCAACTCGGTGGTATCGAGGGCCACGAAACGATCTACGGGACCGTCACCCTCACCATCTTTTTGAGCATCTTTTTTCACGGACTCAGTGCCAAGCCCCTTGCGCAACTCTACACCCGACAGATCGGACGAAAAACGTAAAATTAGGCGATTTTTTTTTCGTTCGGCCACCGCATGCCATGACGGCCACTCACTGAAGTCGATGGGCCAGACTGTTCGAGGGATCGAAAAACTTTTCGATCTCCTCTCTCATCCGATCGGGATCCTCGATACGATTGACCGTATCACGGAAAGCGGATGCCCCCCGATAACCGGCTTTGGAGTACGTGTGGAGATGTTTTCTAAAGAGGATGACGCCGTACTCGCCGTAAAAGGCGATCATCTGCTCGAAATGTTCCAAAATCACCTCTTTTTTGAGTGCCGGGTCGATCGCATCGTCACCGAGTCCATGGCTTAACTGATAGAATATCCAAGGCTTGCCGACGGCGCCCCGACCGATCATGACCCCATCGGCTCCTGTGAATTCCAAAACCCATTTGGCTTTGGCGTAATCGGTGATATCTCCATTGGCGATGACAGGAATGGAGACGGCCTCCTTGATCTGTCTGATAGCCTCGTAATCGACTTCGCTTTTGAATTTTCCAGCACGCGTGCGTCCATGGACCGCGATAAAATCGGCACCCGCCTCTTCGGCCGCTTTACCGATCGCCACCGGCCGCTTTTCATCGAAACCGATCCGTACCTTCACACTCGTCAGCGGTTTGTTCGAAGTGCTTTTGATCGCTTGAATCATACGCTGCATCTTCTCCAAATCCTGCAATAGCGAACTGCCTGAACCGTGGCAGACCACTTTGGGGACCGGGCAACCACAATTGAGATCGATGATATCGATGCCATCGATGCCATTGAGTATCTCCACCGCCCCTTTGACCACCTCTTCATCAGCCCCTGCGATCTGAACGGCATAGGGATTTTCCAAAGGACTCTTCTGAATCATTTTCAGACTTTTTTGGGAGTTGTGTACCAGCGCGTTGGAACTGATCATTTCACTGACAGTCAAATCGGCACCGAACTTTTTGACGACGCTACGGAAAGGAAGATCCGTCAGCCCCGCCAAAGGGGCAAGGACATGGATTGGACGGGAAAAGTCGAGGCGATCGTTCATGACACCCTTAACACTGTTTGAGGAGAAGATCGATGGGATAGTGTTTTCCGGAGCGTCTCAAATCGAGATAGGCTTTGAAATCGAGATATTCGCCCCGTTGGGTATCCTGAAGGAGTTCACTCGCTTTATCAAGCATTTCGAACTCCATCAACGTAAAGAGATAGGCTCTGAACGCCTTTTCGTCGTGGGAAACCAGTCGTTCGAAGAAAGCGAGCAATTCGTGAGGCGTATAGTGTTTGACCAGTTTTTTGGATAGAAGCAAGTAATCGCATGCCGTCGGTTCGAGGCGAGTGAGGATCTTGCCGATCAGCGAAAGAGAGATTCCGTTTTGATCGTTGCGTTGGTCCATCGTCTCCACCAAATGCATCAACACTTCCATATCGATGAATTCAACATATCTTTCGATCTGATTTTCCGAAGCCTTCTCCACGAAAATACGTACCGCCTCGTGGATCACCCGTCGATCGTAATAGGGAGTTCTACGCAAAACTTCTTCGGCCCGCTCCGGTTCCGCTTTGAGCATGTTGAGTCCGTTGAGTACGGCATATTCGTTCGATTTATCCAATTTGTATTTGGATAGATCCAACACTTCCCCATGTTTGATGGCCGTCACGACGTCGATGGCGTCGCGTATGAGTTCATGAACGGCTTTTTTGTCCATTTTCGAGACATCGTCACATCCCGCATCCAACGCCGCACCGACAGGCCGTATTCTCTTGTCCATATAGTTATGTTTCTTAGGTGATTTGAGGATGTCCCAAAAAATCGCGTCCGCCAACTTTTCGATATCTTTTGTTACCCTTTTTCGCCGCATATGGGCTCTGAAACCGTAGTAGAGCATATGAAAAAACGAGGCGACATAGAGTAGAAACATCGGAATGACGATCCAGACGGCGATCGGAAGGTTGATATGAATACCCAGAATATCGAGGGAATATTCCGCCTTCGTGACGGCTTGATAGACATAGGTGCCGACCGCCGCGATCAGTAGGATGGCAGCGAGCGTATAGCGTCTTAGATGCATGGGACTCCTCCGTCGGAAAAGGTATCGTCTCTATCCTAACGGAAGTGAAGTTAGCAACCGCTTAGGCCGGGCTCTTTTCGGCGATTTGACGACACGTGATGCAGTATTTCGCGTAAGGTTTGACTTTCAAACGCTGCATACCGATCGGCTCTTCACACATTTCGCAAATACCGTAGGTGCCGTTTTGGATCTTCGCCAACGCCTCTTCGATCTCGTGCAACTCTTTCTGTTGGGCGGCTAGAATCTCTTCGTTGATCATATTGTCCGTAGAGACGGCGGCGAAATCCCCTTCATCCATCACTTCGTGATTGCTGTGCAACTCATTGAGTTCTTGAGAACTTCCATGGATATTTTTCAAAATTTGGCTCTTTCGCTCTTCAAGCATCTGTTTGAAAAATTTGATATCGGTCTCTCTCACTTCCTACTCCTGATTCGGCCGATGCCGTTTTGAAAATTATCGAATTCTATCGAATTTGCCTTAAATTTAGCGCAAAGTGGCGAATGCTGTTCATTGGATATCGAAAGCCCCTATTCATGGGCGTTGATTCTCTCATACCGGACCTTCTTGCGATAACATCGTCCATTTATAAAATTCGTTTAGGTTATATTTATCTCAAAGGAGCGTAGATTCTATGAGTGGCATGGACGTAGAGGGCCCACACTTCATTTGTGGTATGGATGGCCGTTGAGAATCGTCAAAGCACGATAGATCTGTTCGAAGAGGACCACTTTGGCCACTTTATGACTCATCGTAAGGGGCGAGAGAGTGACGACGCGATCGCAGCGATTCAAAAATGTTTCGGAGTGACCGTAGGCCCCCCCGATAAAAAAGACGACTTCATGGCGATCCGCCAGCATTTTGGCGAAGGCGTGGGTATCGTGCCCTTTTCCTTTCGGATCGAGCGCGACACTCAATCCTCTCGAAAGCCAAGGATTTAGAATCTCTTCATACGCCTTTTGTGCCGTCCCCTCTCCCAGCTCTTGCGCTCGGGTGATTTTGGAGTTGAAAAGCTCCCTATCCTCCACTTGGGCCCACCGGCTCGACATCTTCACGAAACGGTCGCATATCGTTTTATAGCAATCTTTGTCGCTTTTCGCGATGGAACAGACGGTGATTTTCATACGAAAAGCGCACTTCCGACCACGCCCCATGTCACATGGGGAATCTCATCGTCCAGGCGGACACCTCCGATCGCCGCTACCGGATGGCGGGAGAGTGCGGCGAGTCTGGCCACGGCCTCGCACCCTAGAACGTGAGCCTCTTTTTTGGTCGCCGTTCCCCGGCATGCCCCCAGACCGATATAGTCGATCGCCAAATCGTTGGCTCGCTCGATTTCCGCTTCGTTGTGGGTCGAAAGTCCGATCCAGCGCTTCTCGCCGACGATCTGACGCACGGCGGCCACCGCGGCCTCGGGCGTCCGACCATAACGGGCGAGATCCTCCTGCCCCAGATGGACCCCGTCGCAAAGGTCGGCCAATTCTGGATGGTCGTTGACGATCAACCGGCCTGCGAAACGTGGACCGATCACTTCCAACGCGCGGGCTACTCTCGATACGTCCCCCTCTTTATCACGATATTGCAGGAGCTCCGCCCCCAATCTTTCGGCACGTTCGACGAAGCGTTCGATCGTCCAACCCTTGCGATCCAACAGTGTACGATCCAAGAGTGCGTAGAGCTTCACGCCACCTCTTTGCCAAAAATCGCCAACAGGTTGCCGACCGTCTCTTTGAGAACTCTTCGTGGAATCACTTTGTCGATAAGACCGTGTTCGAGGAGGAATTCGGAGCGCTGAAAACCTTCGGGGAGATCGGCACCTATTGTTTGCTTGATGACTCGCTGCCCCGCGAATCCTATCAAAGCGTCGGGCTCGGCTAGAATGATGTCGCCCAACATCGCGAACGACGCGCTTACCCCACCCATCGTCGGATCGGTCAAAATCGAAATGTACGGAAGCTTCGCCTCGTCCAGTTTCGCCAAAGCCGCACTCGTTTTGGCCATCTGCATCAACGAGTAGGTACTCTCTTGCATCCGGGCCCCTCCGCTGGCGCTGACGATCACCAATCCACACCGACGCGACAACGCTCTGTCGACGGCCCGTACGATCTTCTCACCCTCGACGGATCCGAGACTACCGCCCATAAAAGCGAAATCGAAAACGACCAACTCCGCCGCTTCACCCATGATTTCACATGAACCGGATATGATGGCACTGGTACGCCCTGTCTTCTTTTTCGCCTCTTCGAGCCGTTTCTTGTAACTTTTTTTGTCCACGAACTTGAGGGGATCGACCGGTTCGAGATCCGCGTCGTATTCGACGAAAGTCCCTTCGTCCGCTAGCAATTTGATCCGTTGATCGGCATTGAGACGCATATGATAGCCGCACTTGGGACAGACGTAATGGTTGGCTTCGATCTCTTTGTAATACATCAACGCGTTGCATTTTTTACACTTGATCCAGTGAGCGGGCGCCTCCGCCGGTTTGGGATGCTCTTTGCGGATACTCTTGAAAATATTGCCGAAATTCATGGGTTCTCCTTATCTCTCTTGCGCAAGTTTCCGAAGGCTTTCAAGGGTCTCTTCCTCTTTGGCGACGATCAGAAGTTCTTCGGTTTCGATACGACACAGATCCTCGCACATCCAAAGTGCCGCCGCGAAATCGTAATGTCGACGAGGTCCCGCGAAAATGACGAAATCGACATCGTGGGCGTACGCCAAGGAGAGTGCGACGGCACCTGGAGATCGGAACTTCCGCTTTTGTCGCAGCAAAGCCAATGCCAGTTCAGGGTCGGCATACGCTTTTTCGAAAATCCCGATCGTCGCCCCTCGACGAGCGACGAGCGGTCGAAAATCGTCCTTTCGCAACCGGCCTCTCATCGTCTGGCCCCCCGTCTTGTAGAAACACTCACCGTTTGCCAGATTCACGACGACCGCCTCTTCGACCCGTCCACGGCGTTGCAACGCGATCGACGAGCCAAAATAGGGAAGACCTGAAAGAGCGTTTTCGCTACCGTCGATCGGGTCGAGTACGATGGTCGCATCCCCCTCGCCTATTCGACCGCTCTCTTCCGAATCGACGACGCCGAAAGGGTGAAGATGGTCGATGAAAATCTCTTCGGCCATCCGATCCACGCCTGCCGTCCTATCCCCTCCGGCACCGATCTCGCCATGTTCGCCATACTCCGTACGCCACCCTTTCGCCAACGTGTCGGCAATCTGTTCGGCCGCTTTCAAAGCCGCGTGGACGAAAGGGGTCACGACGCTCACCCCAGCAGCTGTTTGACCATCGCTTTGGCCGCTTCTCGCCCGTCGTAGACGGCGGTCACGACGAGATCCGCACCTCGACGACAATCGCCCCCGGCATAGACCCCTTTGGTGGAGGTTTCGAAATTGTCGTCGATGACGATGCCTCCCCAATCGTTGGTCTCGATGCCGTTGGCGGAGAGAAATTCGAAAGGTACCGGATCGAAACCGAGTGCGAAAACCACGACATCCGCATCGACCCTAAATTCACTACCCTCGATGATCTTGAGACGTTGACGACCAGTTTCGTCCGGCTCTCCCAACGCGGTTTTGAGCATCTCCACACCGATCACGTGCCCCTCCTCGTTGACGAGCACCTGTTTGGGCGCGGCGTTGAATACGAACTCCACACCCTCCTCTTTGGCGTTGTTGTACTCTTTACGGGAACCCGGCATGTTTCTCGCATCCCGACGATAGAGACACGTGACCTCTCTAGCCCCTTCACGAAGAGACGTCCGCACACAGTCCATCGCCGTATCGCCGCCACCGATGACGACGACACGTTTATCTTTGACATCCACGCTACGATCGTACGCATCGCCGAAGAGTTTCTTTTGGACGTTCACCAGCAGCGTCATCGCACTGATACACCCTTCGGCCTGTTCGTTGGGTATCCCCGCTTTTTTCTCTTTGCGCGCGCCCACGCCGATGAACACGGCATCGAAATCCCTGACCAATTCGTCGAAAGGCTTGTCTTTACCGACCTCTACGCCGTAGTGAATCTTCAGGCCCGCCTCTTCCATCCACTTGACGCGACGGAAAAGAACGTTTTTGTCGAGTTTGAAGCCCGGGATCCCGTACGTCAGCAAGCCACCGGGGCGATCGTCGCGCTCGAAAACTTCCACATCGATACCGGCGCGTAAGAGGTAGGTAGCGGCTGACAGGCCCGCGGGACCGGATCCGATGACCGCCACTTTCTTCCCTGTTTTCTTTTCGGCAAAACGAGGTTTGAGACCCGCTTTGAAGCCCTCTTCGTTGATGAAAGTTTCGATCGGACCGATCGTGATCGCTCCATAACCGTCGTTGAGCGTACAATCCCCCTCGCACAGCCGATCGTGGGGGCAGATACGCCCCATGATCTCCGGGAAAGGCGAAGGTTCGTTGGAGAGGTTGAACGCAAGCTCCAAATCCTTTTCCGCCACCGCTTTGAGCCACTGTGGGATGTAGTTGTGCAGCGGACATTTGTTGTGACAGTAGGGGTCACCGCATTGGATACAGCGATCGGCCTGGGGCGACGCTTCGTTCGGATTGTAGACTTCGTAGATTTCGCTGAAATCCTTGATCCGTTCGACGACGTTTCTCTTTTTTGGGTCGATCCGTTCGACAAATACGAAATTCTGCATATTGTTACTCCCCCTCGTCCAGATTCAACGGTACTTTGCGCAACTCTTTGGGCCGCACCATCCAGAAATTTCTGATTTCCATGCGGAAATTGTCCAAAATCCGTTTGGCTTTGAGACTGCCTGTCTCGTTGAAATACTCTTTGAGCAGTCGTTTGAGATAGTGACGCGCTTCGTCGGTATCGTCCGTGTCGATGCGGCGCGCTTCGACCAATTCCTGGTTGATGTTTTCGACGAAAGTGTGCTCCGTATCGTAGACGAAGGCCAGACCACCGGTCATTCCGGCGCCGAAGTTGACACCGGTTCGTCCCAGAATGACGACGACGCCGCCGGTCATATATTCGCACGCGTGGTCACCGGTCCCTTCGACGACGGCTAGAGCGCCCGAGTTACGCACACCGAAGCGCTCTCCCACGTTCCCCGCGACGAAAAGTTTACCACCGGTCGCGCCATACAGACATGTGTTTCCGGCAGCGGAGTATTGTTCCCCTTGATTGAGCGGGGCGATGACGATCTTCCCGCCATGCATCCCTTTTCCTACGTAGTCGTTGGCGACCCCGTCGATTCTTAGGGTCACGCCATCGATGAGAAAAGCACCGAACGACTGGCCGGCGATACCTTTGAGTTGGATCGTGATCGTCTCTTCAGGCAAACCGCCGTCGCCGTAATATTTGGCGATTTCACCGCTGATACGGGCACCGAAGCTACGGTTGAGGTTGCAGATGGTGCGATGGATCACCAGCCGATCCTGCGGATTTTGGATCGCCGAAGCCGCCTCTTTGAGGACCTCTTTTTCGAATTCGTTGCGGTCGAAAGGTTCGTTGGAAGCCACTTGGCAAGTGTCCGGACCATCCAAACGCATCAAGATGGAGCTAAAATCGAACTTTTTGGCGAAGTCGTCGTCGATCACCTGAAGCAGATCGCTGCGACCGATCATCTCTTCCATCGTCTCATACCCCAGCTCTGCCATGATCTGGCGTACATCCTCGGCCAAAAGGGTGAAATAGTTGACCAACCGATCGACGCTTCCTTCGAAATGCTCACGGAGCATCGGTTCTTGGGTCGCGATACCGACCGAGCAGCGGTTGAGATGGCAGATACGCAGCATCTTACACCCTACCATCGCCAATGCCGGTGTACCGAAGGCATAGCTCTCAGCCCCCAACAGGGCCGCTTTGATCACGTCCATACCGGTTTTGAGGCCGCCATCGGTCTGTAGATGGACGTTTTGACGCAGATGGTTGGCTTTGAGGGCGTTGTGGGCCTCACTCAGACCGATCTCCCAGGGATTGCCCGCGAATTTGATCGATCCCAACGCCGCCGCACCGGTTCCACCATCTCCACCGGAGACGATGATCTTGTCGGCGTAGGCTTTCGCCACGCCAGCCGCAATCGTACCCACGCCCGCGGTGGAGACCAGTTTGACGGTGATCGTCGCTTCAGGATTGACCTGCTTGAGGTCGAAAATGAGCTGCGCTAGATCTTCGATCGAATAGATGTCGTGGTGAGGCGGCGGCGAAATCAGAGTGACACCCGGCATCGTATGGCGCAATCTCGCGATCAACGCCGTCACTTTGTGGCCGGGCAGCTGACCCCCTTCACCGGGCTTGGCCCCTTGAGCGATCTTGATCTGGATCTCTTCCGCACTGCGAAGATACGCGGGCGTGACGCCGAAACGGCCGGATGCGACCTGTTTGATTTTCGAATTTTTGATCGTACCGAAACGCTTGGCGTCTTCACCCCCTTCCCCGCTGTTGGATTGGGCACCGATACGGTTCATCGCTTCGGCGATCGCCTCGTGCGCTTCGGGCGAGATGGAACCCAGACTCATCGCCGCACTGGCGAATCGCTTGAAAATGGCCTCTTTGGGCTCGACCTTTTCGACGGGAATAGGCTTACGGTCGCTTTTGAGCGCGAAAAAGTCCCGAATCATCTTTTTGTTACGGTTTTCGATGATCCCTTTGAGTACGGCGTAATCTTCCCATTTGCCCGAAGCGGCGGCATCTCGTAACTGCCGGATATGAGCCGGCGCGAAGTCGTGGTACTCCTGCCCATCCACATATTTGTAGAAACCTCCCACGTTGAGGGGGAAGAGTTTGCGCATGTGTTCATGGACGAAAGCTTCTTTGTGATAGCGATCCAGCCGCTCTTCGATATCGCTGTAACCCAATCCCGGTATCAACGCATGGGAGTTTCTAAAGCAGTCTTCGACGATATCGGTCGAAAGGCCCAGAACATCGAAAAGGGCCGAATTGCGGTAGCTCGCGACGGTCGAAATTCCCATTTTCGACATGATTTTGAGGATACCCGCTCCCAGTGCGCCATGCACTTTCTTGAACTCGTTACGCATTTCGTAATCGGAAAGGTTCTTTTTGGCCAACAGACGATAGACGGTGGCGTAGAGCATATAGGGATAGATCGCCGAGGCCCCGTAGGCGAGCAGACAGGCGGTAGCGTGGGAGTCGTAGACTTCACCGGTGACCGCGACGATACTGACGAGATGGCGTACCCCCGCATCCAAAAGTGCGTAATTGAGACGGCCTACCGCCATCGCCATCGGGATCGTCTTGTGTTTTTCATCCATACCGGTGTCGTCGAGGATGACGATGCGCACCCCCTCCTTTTTGACATCTTCGATGATGTCGTAGACCAGATCTTCCAGACTACCTCGGAGATTCTCCTCGAAAGTGGTCGAGTAGGTACGGTTCTTGTAGTAAGGCTTGTATCTTGGATGCCGCTCGTCTCCGAAACTTTTGAGCACCTCGAGTTTTTCGAAGGTCAAAATGGGCGAGGTGGTTTTGAGTCGCTGGGCGTGGTCGGGGTCTTCGTCGAGAATGTTGTGGATTTCACCGAAACCGGTGTTGATACTCATGACGACCTTTTCACGAATCGGATCGATGGGAGGATTGGTCACCTGGGCGAATTTCTGTTTGAAAAAATCGGTGAAACTGCGCTGTACATTGGAGAAAGCGGCCAGCGGCGTATCGTCACCCATCGAACCGGTCGGTTCCTTGCCATCTTTGACCATCGGCTCGATGATCTGATCCACGACCTCCTGGGTAATGTTGAAGTAACGCTGTTTTTCGACCATTTGATGCAAATCGTAGCGTTCCAAGTTGTCGAAAGGCTTTTCGACGAACTCTTGCAGATAGACCATCTGTTCGTTGAGCCACTCGGCGTAGGGTTGGGAGTTTTTGAGATATTCGTCGATCTCGTCGCTTTTGAGAATCGTACCATATTTGAGATCGAGCGCGATCATTTCCCCCGATTGCAGTCGGCCACGCTCGAGAATGTTGCTATCTTCCATATCCACTACGCCATATTCGCTGGAGATGATGAGACGGCGGTCTTTGGTGACGACGAACTTGGAAGGCCGCAAACCGTTTCTATCGAGCACACATCCAATGTAGCGGCCATCGGTGAAGCTGACCGCCGCCGGGCCGTCCCACGCTTCGAAACAGGTACTCATATATTCATAGAACGCTCTAAGATTGGCATCCATATGGGGAGCGTTCTGCCAAGGAGCCGGAATGACGGCGCGGACCGCTTTGAAAATGTCCATTCCATTGATACGCAAAAATTCGAAAAAGTTGTCGAGACTGGCGCTATCGCTGGAGCCCTCTTGCAGCAACGGCATCATTCGCTGAATCTCTTCGTCACTGAATACCTGTGATTTGAGGGCTTCACATTTGGCGATCACGTTGAAACGGTTGGCGGCCACGGAGTTGATCTCTCCATTGTGGGCGATCATTCTAAAAGGCTGGGCCAAGCGCCACTGGGGCAGTGTGTTGGTGGAGAAGCGTTGATGGAAAAGGGCGAAACTGATCTCGAAATTCGTATCCCGTAGATCGGGATAGAAGTGTTTGATATGGGTGGGCATGACGAGCCCTTTGTAACTGATGACCCGATTGGAAAAGCTAGGAATGTAAAAATCCTCGTCCACACCGACGGCGATTTCCGTCTCTCGACGGGTCAGATAGACCAGGGCTTCGAAACGTTTGGTCGCCATCAGCGAATTGGGCGACACGAAAACCTGTACGATCGAAGGGAGCGTATCGAGAGCCAACTTCCCAAGCGCATCCGTATCTACGGGGACTTCGCGAATGAACAGAACCCGTAGATCGTTCTTTTCGCACATCTCTTCGAAGATTTTCAAATGCTCCGTGTTTTTATAGAAGATCTGGGCCACGGCATACTGTTCGGGCAGCGTATGCCCCTCCTCTTTCGCCACTTTGGCCATGAACTTTTTAGGCATCGATAGCAGTAGACCGCTTCCATCTCCGCTTTTGCCATCCGCGGCGATCGCCCCACGGTGCATCATGCGCTCGAGTGCGTGTATCGCATCGTCCAGCAGCGCATGGCTCGGCTCGTTGTCGATATGGGCGATAAGCCCGAAACCACAATTGTCTTTAAAGCCTCGCAATAGATCCATATCCAAACCCTTTCGTCGACGGCTCGATAACGAGTTTTCGAAACGTTCCAGCCGCCGGGTGGTATTCTTTGGTACAATTCTCCAAAATTAGGGGATTTTACAAAAAAAGGGGTTACAACTACCTGAATGTCGACGATACGACGTAACGGGAGGGATGAAACCTCGCATATCGATCAAGCGATGAAATATGGAGAACGACACATGAAGCGTGCACGACGACTTGCGGCGGCTAGCGCCTTTCGATCTCAAATGGTCATACACGCCTGATGCAAGGTTTC
>CAZORY010000004.1:0-3217 GCA_964582435.1 uncultured Campylobacterales bacterium | reverse complement strand
GGGCCGGCCATAGAAGCGGCCTCTCTCGATCGCTATCGATCTACCGTCGTTTACGATTTCTGACGTAGATCGCTTTGGCCCCTCGGTGAGTCACCTGCTCTTCGATGTCGAAAAGGCCGGTGGCTCGGACCAATTCACCCAATTTTTTATAGCCGTAATTGCGAGGGTCGAATTCGGGAGACTGTTTGGCGATGATATTGCCCATCGCGCCCAGATGTGCCCATCCGGTTTCGTCGCTGGCCGCTTCCGCGGCTTCCCGTAGCAATTTGATCAATTTACGATCACGTTTGAGTTCGGAGGCCGAAAGTCTTCGGATGCTCTGGCCCGCCTCTTCGTCCGCCTCCTCGGCACGCAGCACCTCCGTGTAGATGAATTTGTCGCATGCTGATACGAACGGAGTGGGCGTCTTTTTTTCACCGAATCCGTAAACGGTAAGACCCGACTCCCGAATTCTTGCGGCCAACTTCGTGAAATCGCTATCGCTACTGACGATACAGAATCCATCGAAATTGCCCGTATAAAGTAGGTCCATCGCATCGATGATCATCGCGCTATCGGTGGCGTTCTTGCCTGTCGTGTAACCGAACTGTTGGATCGGTTGGATCGAATGGGTGAGCAACACCTCTTTCCACCCTTTGAGTTGAGGGAGCGTCCAGTCTCCATAAATACGTTTGACACTGGCGGTACCGTATTTGGCGATTTCCGCCAACAGTGCATCGATAATCGAAGGTTGGGCGTTGTCCGCATCGATCAGTACAGCCAATTTCGGTGTTTTTTCCATCGTCACTCCTGCATCATCCATCGTTCGTCATCAATCGTCCAAAAATCGCTCGTCCATGAAGCTATTGGGATGTAGATGACAAAAAGAGGCTTTGAGTTGTTTGAAAAGATCGGGCCTCTCCCGCTCCCATCGCTCCAACATCGCTTTGGTGCTCTCCCTGGCGTGGGGGAGCTTGACCTTTTTGAGCATCGCCGGACACGCTTCGTCGCCGATGGCTTGGATACCGTTCTCTTCGACGAATGCCCGAGTCTGCCGCTCTCTGACCCAAATCAAAGGACGAATCACGACGAAACCCTTTTCGGCCCGATATTTAGGCGGCATCGAACGCATCGCGCCGTTGTAGAGCATACTCATGAAAAAACTCTCCGCCGCATCGTCGAGGTGATGTCCCAAAGCCACTTTGTCGTAGCCTCCTTCGGCCGCTTTGGTATAGAGCGCACCCCTTCGCATTCTGGAGAAGTAACTGCAAAAAGAGCTGTTCTCTCGGATCGTCTCTTCGGCGATATCGAAAATATTGGTTTCGTAGATTTCATGGGGAATCTCGTACTTCGCACAATGCGCTTGTAGTGCGTCGTAACGCTCACCAGGCATCCCATAGCGTACCGTGACCGCTTTGAACGTGAAACGAAACGGCGCATGACGCTGCATGTGTTTGAGCAGATGCACGAGCGTCAACGAATCTTTCCCGCCGCTAAGCCCCACCAAAATCTTGTCGCCCTCTCCGATCAGACCATATTTGACGTTGGCCCGACCGGCGGCTCGGAGAATCTTTTTGCTAAGCTTGATCGAGGGCATCGAGCATCGCGAAGAGGAAATCGGCGCTTTTTTGAGAAGAGCTTCGTAAAAAAGCGTCGAAATCGAAGCCGGCATCCATATCCGCCGCGTCACTGATGGCGCGAAGGATGAAAAAGGGGACTTTCAGCGCGTCACAGACGACGGCGACGGCCGCCCCTTCCATCTCCAGCGCATCGGCGCCGAACGTTTCGCCGATCCAACGTTTGCGTGCTTCGTCGGCGACGAATTGATCCCCCGTCGCGATGATACCTCGTTTGAGCCCGATGCCTTTGTCGGCGGCGACCCGACCCGCCAATTCCAACAATCCCACATCCGCTTCGACGAAGACTTTACCTTCGGGGACGTAACCGTATGGGTGACCGAAGGCGGTGATATCCAAATCGTGCTGGCAAAGTTTCGTGGCGACGATCAGATCCCCGATCTTCAAATCGTCGGAGATAGCGCCTGCTACACCGGAAAAGAGCATTTTCCTCACACCGAACTTCTCGATCATCGTCGCCGCCGTCAGAGCCGAAAAGACTTTGCCGATCTTGCTATAAGCGATCACCAGATCCAGCGATCCGTACATCGCCGTATAGTAGACGTTGTCGGCGATCCGATGCGTTTCGATCTTTTCGAGACGGCGAAGGATCGGTTCGATCTCTTCGGGCATGGCCCCCATGATACCGATGACCATTTCAGGCCTCTTTCACGATCGCATCGAGAGTGTCTTGCAGCGAATCGTAGTCGCCGACGACCAGAGTCGGCTTTTTGGTCGTGCGACGGTTGAGCCCTTTGAGAACGCCGCCGTGACCGAATTCGATGTAGCGATCCACCAAATCGTCGTTGTCACGAATGGACTGTTTATAAAGGACCGGCATCACCAATTGACGACCCAACAGATCGAGGGCTTCGGCCTTGGTATTGTAAGCTTTGGCGGTCACGTTGGAGATGACAGGGGCAGAGAAATCGTCGCGCAGCACTTTTTCAAGCGCTTCCGTCAAAGGTTCCACGGCACTTTGCAGCAATGGACAGTGGCTGGCCACCGACATTTTCAAGAGCATGACGCGACGTGCTTTGGCCGCCTTGAGGGGAGCTTCCAGGCTCTGTAAATCCTTTTTGATACCGGCGATGACGATTTGACCATCGGCGTTGTAGTTGGCGGGCCACACTTTTTTTCCTTGCTCTCTAGCTTCCTGACAGATCGCCTCCACATCTTCGTCGGCCACTCCCAGGACCACCATCATACCCGCATCGACTCCTTCACACGCTTTTCGCATCAAATCACCGCGTAGATGGACCAGTCGGACCGCTTCGAGCCAATCGATGGCCCCCACGGCCGCCAATGCCGAAAACTCACCCAACGAGTGGCCCAGCGCAAACGCAGGTACGGCATCGATCTTCTCCGCGAAAAGGCGGTAAGCCATCATCGAAACGAGTAAAATCGCCGGTTGGGTATATCGGGTCTGTTCCAACATGTCGTTGGGCTCGAAGAGCAGATGCGCCATATCGATCTTCAGAGCGTCACTGGCCGCTTCGAGCATCTGTGCCGCCGCGGCGGAATGCTCGACGAAGGATCGCCCCATACCTACGGCTTGCGATCCTTGACCGGGAAAAAGAAATGCGGTTTTTTGCATCATCGGTCCTTCCATCGTGGAGAAT
>CAZORY010000003.1:29353-33865 GCA_964582435.1 uncultured Campylobacterales bacterium | reverse complement strand
CGAGTCTTCACCGAAAAGAAGATCAAGAAGCTCAAAGGGGATATGGCGATCGGCCATACCCGTTACTCCACGGCCGGCGACGATTCGATTCTCGACGCTCAGCCGGTCTACGCCCGTTACGACCTGGGCGAGTTGGCGATCGTACACAACGGCAATCTGACCAACGCCCAAGAGGTGCGCGATCAGTTGATCAAAAAAGGGGCGATTTTTCAAACGTTCATGGATACCGAAAATATGATCCATCTGATCGCCAAAAGCGAGAAAGATCGCCTGATCGATCGCATCGTCGATGCGCTTCACAAAGTGGAAGGGGCGTACTCCTTCGTGATCCAAAGCCGTAGCAAAATGTACGCCGTGCGAGATCGCTTCGGATTCAGGCCCCTTAGCCTGGCCAAGCTCGGCGATGGCTACATGGTGGCGAGTGAAACCTGCGCGTTCGATCTGGTAGGCGCCGAATTCATCCGTGATATCGAGCCGGGTGAAATGGTCGTCTTCGAAAAGGACAAAGCGCCCAAATCGATCAAAATCTTCGACCCCGATCCCCATAAATGTATCTTCGAATATATCTATTTCGCCCGTCCCGATAGTGTGATATTCGGAAAGAACGTCTACAATTTGCGGAAAAAAATGGGTATAGAATTGGCCAAAGAGTTACCTGTGGAAGCGGATATGGTCGTTCCCGTTCCAGACAGCGGGGTCGCGGCGGCCTTGGGATACGCTCAGCACAGCGGAATCCCGTTCGAATTGGGCATCATGCGCAACCACTATGTCGGGCGAACCTTTATCGAACCGACCCAAGATCTTCGTAATCTCAAAGTCAAAATGAAGTTGAGTCCCATCAAGGATGTGATCGCGGGGAAACGTCTGATCGTCATCGACGATTCGATCGTGCGGGGTACGACCAGCAAACAGATCGTCTCGATGCTCAAAGAAGCGGGGGCCAAAGAGGTGCATATGCGCATCTCCAGTCCCCCGACGACAGGTCCTTGCTACTACGGGGTCGATACGCCCGACAAGGATAAGCTGATTAGCGCCCGCATGAGTACGGAAGAGGTGCGCGACTACATCGGCGCCGATTCGCTCGCTTTCATCTCGATCGACGGGCTCATGCGAGCCGTCGGCGACGATCGCAACTACTGCAAGGCGTGCTTTGATGGAAATTATATCGTCTAAATAGATGCCGCTTCTCAAACCTCTCAAACGCCCCCCTGTTATAATCGGCTCCAAAAACAGGTGTGACAGGGGGAAGGTGTGAAGAAGGTTCGGACGATCGGACGCTATTTTAGAAAAAAATTCGGCGAATCGGTCTATAAAGTGCCCCTCAGTATTGCAGGCTTCACGTGTCCTAACATCGACGGGACCGTCGCCAAAGGGGGGTGCACGTTTTGTCTCAACGAATCGTTCAGCCCCAATCTGGCCAAAACGAGCAAAAAGTTCTATCTCAATCCCGAGTCGCCGGAGAACCCCCTCCTTCAAAAACAGCTCGAACAGGTTCGATGGCAGTATCGTGCCACGAGCCAACGCTTGGCCCATAAATATGGCGTCAGGAAATTTATCGCCTATTTTCAATCGTTCACCAATACCTACGCCCCATTGTCGACCCTCGAAGCGCTTTACGAAGAGGCCCTCTCCCAACCAGGATGCGTAGGGCTTAGCATCGGTACGAGAAGCGACAGCGTCGACGAGGCGGTATTGGACTATCTCGCCGATCTTTCCAAGAAGTACGAAGTATGGGTCGAGTACGGTATCCAGTCGATTTACGATGAAACGCTCCAAGCGATCAATCGCGGCCACGACAGTGCCAATGTCCGCGAGTGGATCGAACGTACCAAAGCCAAGGGCCTCAACGTCTGCGGTCACGTCATTTTCGGTCTACCCGAGGAGACGGACGAGATGATGCTAAAAACCGTCGAAGCGTCGATCGAGTGGGGAATCGATTCGATCAAGATTCATCCCCTCTACGTCGTCAAAAATACGGCACTCGCCGTGGATTATCTCAAAGGGCGCTTCACGCCGATCGAGGAAGCGCGCTATCTACGGCTGGTCGTCGAAGCGATCAAGATGCTTCCTCCTTCCATTAGCGTCCAGCGTCTAAGTGCCGGCATCCATGACGATTCACTGCTGGCTCCGGAGTGGTGTCGTTGTAAACATACGCAGATGCGCCACATCCGCGAAGCGTTGAGGCAAGCGGGGTATCTCTACTAGTCGTCGACTCCCCTTGATCCAAAGAGACACCGCTCGACGGCAAGCGTCAGTGGCAGTAGAGGTGGTAGATAAGTCTGGTTTTCGAAAAGTAGGGCGGATAGGGCATCCGGACCGTGAACGGTCGGATTTCGTTGGGTTTGAGCTTTTTGGCGACGATGAACTCTTTATCGATCGTATTGGGCCGCTCTTTTTTGGTCTCTTTCGATTTGAAAAATTCCATACCGGAGGGTTTGTAGATCTGAGAACCGCTCAGGCGACCCGATTCGACGGGATTGTTGACCATTTTGATCGAGAGTTTGCACTGTCCGATCGTAAAACGACCCACATTCTCCACCTCCCCTTTGAAGACGATCTCTTCGGTTCGTAAGATGCGATGGTTTTCTATCGATACGAGTCGCGCTTTTTTCGTATATTTGTCGAGGACGAACATGCTAAAAACGGCTGCGGTGGATGTGACGAGAAACGAAGCGAAAACCATCGACCAGAAGACGTTGGGACGGCTCTCTTTTCGTGAAACGATGACCAGTAGAATGAAGAGGGCCAAAAAAAAGAGAAGTGTCAACCAGTGAAGAATGGTAAAGTAGATCATGGATAACACCTTGCCGTAACGCTTGCGTTGACATCGCCATCGCTTCTGAAACGATCGACAATTATTCGAAAGGGTTTAGTCTCTCCTTTCACGATAGGCCCCGGGATTCTTTGAATGAAAACCCGTTCGGGATTCCATAACGATGCGAATCCTTTCTTTGAGGTGTGGGTGTCGATCGCCGCGACAAGATCACAGGCGGAGAAATCGATACGGCCTTCGTTTGTCAGGTCTCCTTCGATCAGAAGGGCATGGCTGTAATGGAGCGGTTTGACGTTCGTCACCGTCACTTTGGCGGCTCTGAGATAGTGGTCCATGGCGATTTTGATAGCTGGCGGACCGGCGAAAAGAAGGGACAACCCGATCAAAAGAAGAAAATATGAGAGGCTTTTTCGACGGACGAAAGCGCCCAGTATCATCAACAAAAAGGCTAGGAAGAGGACCCAGCCCAACGCCATGACGTCATATTTGGTCAGGGAATGGAACGTGTAGTGAAGATAGTGGCGAAGATATTCAGCCATCGTGCCGACTGTTTTTCTCTTCGATCCCGCTCATGCCGAAACGTCGGGCCAACTCCTGGCGCACGCGGTCGGGGGAGATATCCTTCCTGCCCAACGCGACGAGCAGATGGTAGGTAAGATCCGCCGCTTCGTAAACGATCTCTTCTTCGTCGTTGTCCTTGACGGCGAAGCAGAATTCTCCGGCCTCTTCGACGATCTTTTTGAGCATCGAATTCTCTTTGCCTTGCAAGAGCTTGGCCGTGTAGGAGTGTTTGGGGTCGGCGTTTTTGCGTTCCAAGATCGTGTGGTACAAGGTGTCGATCACTCCGTAGGTGACGGCCGTATCGATTTGAGGCTCGCTGATCGTGCGACTCGCTTGGAGATCGGTGAAAAAGCAGCTTTTGCGTCCCGTATGACACGCAACGCCATTTTGATGCACTTTCAAAAGGAGTGTGTCGCCGTCGCAGTCGAGTAGCATCCCCACCACTTCTTGCGTGTGGCCGCTGCTTTCGCCCTTTTTCCATAGGCGCTTCCGACTGCGGGAGTAGTAGTGGGCGTAACCGCTCTGGCGGGTCAGTTCGAAGGCTTCTTCGTTCATGTAGGCGAGCATCAGCACTTCGTCGGTATCGGCATCCTGGACCACGACCGGGATCAGCGGCGTCTTTTCCCAGTCGATCCGTGTGGGTGTGCCGGCGCTCATCGCTATTGTCCTACGACGCTGCTTCGGCGTTTGTCTTTGGTGTCGATCCAGATGTTGGGAACGGCACCTCCGGGGGTGAGGAAGATTTTCGCGTCTTTGTTGCTCTTGAGCGCTTCGTTGAATTTGCCCTGGACTTCGATCTGGCGCAGTTTGAGAAGTTCTGGCGTCAGCGACTGGCTGATCAACTTGTTGGCTTTGGCTTGGGCATCGGCTTCGATCCGGATACGGTCCGCTTCGCCTTGGGCTTGGATCTTTTTGGCTTCGGCGACACCTCTGGCCAGAGCCGCCCGTTTCTCGGCCTCCTGTTTGGCGCGGAGCACTTCGTACTTGACCCGTTCGGCCTCCTGTTTGGCGATTTGAACCCGTTCGATCTGATCTTTGATCTTCTGAGGGAGGACGATGGCCCTTAGCTGGACGGCCACCAATTCGACGGGGGCGTTTTTGAGTTTGCCGATCTCTTGGGCGATGTCGTTTTGGATCTTTATGGCGATTTCGTTACGTTTGAAGGGTAGCTCTTCGGC
>CAZORY010000003.1:10872-29343 GCA_964582435.1 uncultured Campylobacterales bacterium | reverse complement strand
ATTGATGATCTTCTCTTCCCAGTTGAGCCCCCACTCGGCGATGGTTTGAGGGGCACGGTCGGGATTGAGGCGATATTGGACCGTCAGCTCGATATTGACCGGGAGTCCCCGGGCGTCGAGCACTTGGATCGCCGGTTTGATCAGTACGCCGCCCCGGCGATCGAAATCCCCTTCGCCGGCGTTGCTTTTGTAGTTGACGATACGTACCCGTGTATCGACGACGATGACATCCTGAATCCCCGGAATGAAGAAGTGGATCCCGGGCCTCAGAGGTGTCGGATCGAATTTTCCGGCGGTTTTGAGGATGCCGACTTCACCGGAGTTGATGACGACGAAGGGTTTGAAAAAGATCAGTAGCGCCGCGACGATGATCAGCACGTAAATGGCCGTCGCTTTTTTGCTGAAATCCTGGATGAATTGGGGAGGTTTCGGCGGTTGGTTGTCGCCGTCGCCACCACCACGCTGTTTGTTGAAGTAGTCGTTCATGTCCGCTGGCATGAAAATCCTTTTGTGTAAATGATCGATCGTTGTAAGTGAAAAACTTCGGATGGCACTTTACGCCATCCATTATAGATCAACGAGCTTACCATCTCGCTACGAAAAACGTATCATTGTGCATGATTCATTTTGCATTAAACATAGGTGAGGTAGTGCTCGAAATCCTTGTTGCGCCCATAGACGACGTCGAAATAGGCCTCTTGAAGCGCTTGCGTGACAGGTCCCCGTTTGCCTTCACCGATGATTCGGGCATCCACTTCGCGGACCGGTGTGACTTCCGCGGCGGTACCGGTAAAGAAGGCTTCGTCGCAGATATAGACTTCATCACGTGTGATTCGACGAAATTCCACCTCGTAGCCGAGGGTACGGGCCAGTTCGATGACCGTGGCTTGGGTGATGCTTTCCAAGCTGTTGTCGTGGGGCGGTGTGACGATCTTGCCGTCGCGCACGATGAAGAAACACTCCCCGCTTCCCTCGGCGACGAACCCCTCTTCGTCCAGGAGCAGCGCCTCTTCGTAACCCGCTTCGAGCGCTTCGAATTTGGCCATCTGGGAGTTGAGATAGTTGGCGACCGCCTTGGCTTTGCCCATCGTCGATTTGACGGAGTTTCTCGCGAAGGAGCTGATCTTGACGCGAATCCCTTTTTCCAAGCCCTCGTCTCCGAGATAGCTTCCCCACTCCCAAGCGGCGATGGCCACCTCGACCGGAGCGTTGACGTGATAAAGCCCCATCACGCCGTACCCCAGATAGATAATGGGACGGATGTAGACGTTGCTCTCGAAGTGGTTTTGGCGGAGCAGTTCGATCTGCGCATTTTCCAGTTCTTCGAGGGTGTAGGGGCTTTTGATCATCGTGATCTTGGCCGAATCGAGCAACCGTTTGGTATGGTCGCGTAGGCGAAAAATCGCCAAGCCTCGGTCGGTCATATAAGCGCGCGTGCCTTCGAAGACACCATTGCCGTAATGTAAAGTGTGGGTAAGAATGTGGACGTTCGCTTCGCTCCAAGGTACGAGCGTACCGTTCATCCAGATGGTCTGGGCTTCCTTCATGACGTTTCTCCAAAAAATTTCATAGGATTTCAATAAAAAGTTGCTCATTTTATCTTATAATCGTTTAAAATCACTTTTGGGAGCGGAATAATGATAGAAGCCAAGCTTTTTATGGGGTCCGATATCGAAGAGAAGCCTGAGAAAGGCGAGCGTCGTTCACCCTACGACGGCCGGGTCGTTTCGATCTATCCAAAATGTGACACCAAGGATGCCGGTAATGCGTTGGAGGTGGCGAAAGAGGCTTTCGAGGCGACGAAAAGAACCCCGTTGGCCCAGCGGATCGCATGGCTGGAAGATGTGGCGAACAGGATCGAGGAGGAGAGGGAGATCTTCGCCGAAACGATCACCGACGAAATCGGAAAACCGATCGCGTTCAGTCGCGTGGAGGTGGACCGCTGCATCGAAACGATCCGTTTGACGGCTCATGCGCTCACCCATCTACGAGGTGAAACGATCCCGACCGACGCCACACCCAGTGGGCGAGCGTCGACCGCTTTTTGGCGGAGGGTACCGGCCGGTGTGGTCGTCGCGATCACTCCGTTCAACTTCCCCCTCAATCTGGCCGCCCACAAGCTGGCCCCCGCCTTGGGGGCCGGATGCAGTGTCGTGCTCAAACCTACACCCGAAGCACCGGCGACAGGCTATCTGTTGGCGAGAGCTTTTATCGAGAGTCGATACGCCGTACCCGATGCGTTGAGTGTCGTTTACGGCGACGCGGAGGTGGGTAGTGCGTTGGTAAGTAGCGATATTCCTCGGGTGATCAGTTTCACCGGTAGCGTGCCGGTAGGTCGTATCATCACCCGGATGGCCGGTATCAAGAAGGTGAGTTTGGAGCTTGGCGGCAACGCCGCCACGTTCGTCGAAAAGAGTGCCGATATCGCGCATGCCGCCGCTCGCTGCGCATTCGGCGCCTTCGTCAACAGTGGACAGGTCTGTATTTCGCTCCAGCGTATCTACGTGGACGGTGCCATCTACGACGATTTCGTCGAGGCGATGGCCCAAGAGACCCGAAAGCTGAAAGTAGGAAGTCCCTACGACGAAGATACCTTCATGGGTCCTTTGATCGACGACGAAGCCAACGATCGGGCGATGCGGTGGGTCGAAAGCGCGGTCGCGCAAGGGGCCAGGATCGTCGCGGGCGGAGAAAGGGTCGATGGTATCTTCAAGCCTACGGTGATGGCCGACGTCACCGACGAAATGCCCATCGTCTGTGAAGAGGTTTTCGCCCCCATCGTCAGTCTCGTCAAAGTCGACGATTTCGACGAGGCGGTGACCAAGATGAACGATTCGCCCTATGGATTGCAATTTTCGATCTTCACCAACGATCTGAAGATGACCCGGGAAGCGATCGAGCGATTCGAATGCGGAGGAATCGTCGTCAACGACGTGCCGACGGTGCGATTCGATATCCAACCCTATGGGGGCATGAAACTTAGCGGGATCGGCAGGGAGGGCCCGCAGTTCGCGCTGGAGGAGTTCACCGAAATCCAGTCGGTCGTGCTGTTTTGAAACGGAGAGGAAGATCGTGAAAAAAGCGGCGGTGAGCGCTTGTCTAGCCGGCAAAAATTGCCGCTACAACGGTGAAATCAAAGCCAACGAAAGGGCGCTGGATAGATTAAGAGAGGAGGGCTACGCGATCGAGCTTTTCTGCCCGGAAGACGCCTGCTTCGGTACGCCCAGAGAGGCGATGGATCTGGTGGCGACGGACGAGGGGCTCAAGGCGCTGACCAAATATTCCCACGAAGATCGTACCGGTGCGATCGCCGCCTATGCCGAAGAGTTTTTCGACGCCCATCCCGACGTCACCCTTTTCGTGGGCAAAGCCAGAAGTCCTAGCTGCGGTGTCCGGACCGCCAGGCTCTACGACGATGCAGGCGAGCTGATCAGCGGCCAAGAAGCGGGCATCATGGCCGCCGAGGCCATAGCCCGTGGGATCGAAGCGGTGGACGACGAAGCGATCGACTGAAGTCCGATAGACGACGATTTGGCTTTTGGTTATACTACACCAAAAAGTTTCAGGAGGAGAAGATGCCGCAAATTGGAGAGAAAGCGCCGGAGTTCTGTCTGCCCAATCAGGATGAGGTGGAGATTTGTCTTAGAGACCTCAAAGGCAAATGGGTCGTTCTATATTTTTATCCGAAAGATTTGACGCCTGGATGTACGACCGAAGCGTGCGATTTTACCGAAGCGCTGCCAGATTTCGAGGCGTTGGACGCCGTCGTGTTGGGCGTAAGCCCCGACACGCCCGACAAGCACCGCAAATTCATCGAGAAAAAGGGGCTCAAAATCACCCTTTTGAGCGACGAAAGCAAAGAGGTCCTCAAAAAGTACGGGGCTTGGGGACTCAAAAAGATGTACGGCAAAGAGTACGAAGGGGTGATCCGTTCCACTTTCATCATCGACCCCGAAGGGAAAATCGCCGCCGTCTGGCCCAAGGTACGGGTCAAAGGTCATGTGGAAGCGGTGAAAGAGAAGCTCGAAGAGCTCCGGAGCGCACAAAGCTCATGAAGATGTGATAGAGAGCGAGAAAAATGGCCGATGCCTTTTTCTCGCGACCCCCTGTTCGTCCATTCGTGACGCAACGATTTTGCCTAATCCTCGATTCAGCCTCTTTTTAATATAATATCGCTCCCTTTCGGGAAACCTCACATGTGTCAATCCTTGACAGGTTGCGCGAATTACGCGTTGATGGGCACAGAGGCGAAACCTGGGCATCAGCCACCCAAAACACTTTACACAAGGAGAACCCTATGGTCACGATGAAAGACCTCCTCGAGTGCGGAATGCACTTTGGACACCAAACCCGCCGGTGGAACCCCAAGATGAAAAAATTCATCTTCGGCGTTCGAAAGAATATCCATATCATCGATTTGCAAAAAACCCTCCGCTATTTCCGATACACCTACAATATGGTCCGTGACGCGGCCGCCGAAGGTAAAACCGTCATGTTCGTCGGTACGAAAAAACAGGCCAGAAACGCCATCGTCGAACATGCGCAACGCTGCGGGATGCCCTATGTGCAGACCCGTTGGCTCGGCGGCATGCTCACCAACTATCAGACGATCCGTAAGTCGATCCGCAAACTGGAAGTGATCGAAGAGATGCAAGAGAGCGGTAAAATCGATCTTTTGACCAAAAAAGAGGCGTTGATGCTCCAGCGCAAAAAAGAGAAACTCGAAAACTATCTCGGCGGTATCCGCCATATGAAAAATCTGCCCGACTATCTCTTCGTCATCGACGCGGTCAAAGAGCGCATCGCGATCAAAGAGGCCCGTCGTCTCGGCATCCCCGTCATCGCACCGCTGGATACCAACTGCGATCCCGATCTTATCGATTATCCGATCCCGGGCAACGACGACGCGATCCGCTCGATTCAGCTCTTCTGCCGCGAAATGGCCGACGCGATCATCGAAGGTCGTGAATTGGCCGCTCAAGAGGAAGAGAGCGAAGAGGTGACCGAAGAGGAGATGGCCGCCGTCACCGAAGAGGCCGTCGCCGAAGGTGAAGAAGCCAACGAAAAGGTCGGTGAAGAGACGACCGAAGAAAGCAAAGGAGAGTAACGATGGCAGTGACAGCAGCAATGGTCAAAGAGCTTCGCCAACGTACCAACGCCGGTATGATGGATTGTAAAAAGGCGCTGACCGAAACCAACGGCGACATGGAAGCCGCCGTCGAATGGCTCCGCAAAAAAGGGCTCAGCAGTGCGGCCAAAAAAGCGGGCCGTGTCGCTAGCGAAGGAGCCATCAGCATCGAAATTTCCGACGATCATCGCAAAGGTACGATCGCCGAGATCAATTCCGAGACCGATTTCGTCGCCCAAAACGACAATTTCAAATCCCTGGTCAAAAGAGCGACCTATCATGCCCACTGTTCGACGGCCACGACCGTCGAGGATATTCTGAAAACCGAAATCGACGGTACGACGTTCGAAGAGTATCTCAAAGGTGAGATCGCCAAAATCGGCGAAAACATCGTTTTCCGCCGCTTCGTCACCGTCGATGCCGGCGAAAACGGTACCGTCGAAGGCTATATTCACGGCAACGGCAAAGTCGGTGTACTGGTCGCCGCCAAATGCGACAGCGACGCAACCTGCGAAGTGATTCGACCGACGTTGAAAAACGTCGCGATGCATATCGCGGCGATGAATCCTCAATATCTGGATGAAGAGAGCGTCCCGGCCGAAGTGATCGAAAAGGAAAAAGAGATCGCGATCGAGCAGCTCAAAAAAGAGGGCAAACCCGAAAATATTTGGGACAAAATTCTGCCCGGTAAAATCAAACGATTCCTCAAAGACAACACGCTGGTCAACCAACCTTTCGTCATGGACGACAAGAAAACGGTCGGCCAGGTGATCGACGAAGCGGCCAAAGCCGCCGGCGGAAGTGCCAAAATCGTCGAATTCATCCGCTTCGAGCTGGGTGAAGGGATCGAAAAGAAAGAGGAAGATTTCGCCGCTGAAGTGGCGGCGCAAATGGGCCAATGACTTTGTGATGCCTCCCCCTCCCTCAGCCGACACCCCGACCGGGGTGCCGGTGCTTCTTGAAGCCCACGACCTCTCCCACGCCTTCGACTATCCCCTTTTCGAAAATATCGACCTTACCTTACGTGAAAAAGAGAAAGTGGCCGTCGTCGGGGTCAGCGGTAGCGGCAAATCGACGCTGCTTCACATTCTCGCGACGATGTTGCCCCCTCACAATGGCCGTGTGAAGATATTGGGGTCCGATATCTACGCCCTCGATACCAAAAAACGGCAAGCGATCAGACGATACGAAGTGGGTATCGTCTTTCAATTCCACTATCTTTTCAAAGGGATGAGCGCTGCGGAGAATATCGAAATCGCGACGCTTTTGGCCCAAACCGAATGGGATCGGGCACTGATCGAGCGCCTGGGGATCGAGCGGGTCCTTCATCAGCGCGTCACCGAACTCTCCGGCGGTCAGCAACAACGGGTCTCCATCGCCAGAGTCCTGGCCAAAAAGCCTCGGTTGATTTTTGCCGACGAACCGACGGGCAATCTCGACGACGATACGGCACACGTGGTGATGGACGCCGTGTTCGAGCATGTCGACAAGGTGCGTGGCTCCCTTTTTCTCGTCACGCACGACGAAAGGATCGCCGAAATCTGCGATCGGGTCTATCGTCTCGACCGGAGACGCTTGGAGCGCATTCGGTGAGCTGGGTGACGCTCCTTACGCCCGATTACGTCTACACCTTTTTGCTCCTTTTCGTTCGCCTCGCGACGCTTTTCGTTTTCATGCCCTTTTTCAACCATATGTCGGTGCCTCCCCAGATCAAAGCGGCGTTCGCATTCTACCTGGCGGTGTTGCTTTATCCACTGATGCCCGCGACGCCGGAGCCTACGAATGCAGCGCTCTTTTTCGCAGCCCTCTTTTCCGAAATCGTGATAGGATTGATCGCCGGTTTGGCGCTTAGTATCGTTTTTGGAATGTTCGCCTACGCCGGTGAGCAGATCGCGTTCGTGATGGGTTTTTCGCTCGCCAGTGTCATCGATCCCCAGAGTCAGATCCAATCACCGCTCGTAAGCCAGTTTTTGACACTGCTTGCGCTGGTGGTGCTGCTCGCTTTCAACGGCCACTACCTGATCTTGATGTGGATGGTGGATGCCTTGAGAGCGGCACCGCTTGGTGGTTTCGTACTCAGTCATGATATGCTAAGCTACGTCAACAAAGCGATGGCGCATCTTTTCGTCATGGGCTTTTCCATCGCCTTTCCCATCGTCGCTCTCTCGTTGCTGTCGGATATCATCTTCGGGATGTTGATGAAAACGATGCCGCAGTTCAACCTGTTGGTCGTAGGTTTCCCGATCAAAATCGGTTTGGGATTCATGGTCTGGGCGGTGGTGTTGGGCGGTATGATGCTGCTTTTCAAGCGGGAGTTTTTGGCGGCTATCGAAGTCGTGATGGGATGGCTTCAGTAAGGCTTGGCCTCCTTCGCCATTCGCTGCAACGCGCTTGAGACTTTACGGGCCAGACCGTAATCGTCGATGATACAGAACGTTTCGTAATTTTTGCCGAAGGCCGAATAGGTCCAGTTGGCCGAACCGGTGACGATCCGGCGGTTGTCGATCACCATCGTTTTCATATGCATCAGCGCTTTTTCGGAGTCTGGACCTCGATAATGGCGACCCGAAAGGGTAAAAACGTCGATATTGCGGTATTTGGCCAGGTAGCCGATACGACTTTTGGGATTGTGGAGATTGGAAGAGCGGTCGAAGAGGATCCGGATACGTACGCCGCGACGGGCCGCAGCGGCCAGATGTTTGGCGATGCTTTTGTGGGTGAAACTGTAGATGGCGGCGTCGATTCGGTAGTGGGCGCTGTCGATAGCGTCCAACATTTTTCGTAAGGCGGGTCGCGCCTGATAGGGCAGGGTATAGATTTCGACGCTAGCGAAAAGGGATGGACGACCGTCGTAAAATAGCAAGAGAAGTGTCAGCAGCAAGAGGGAGCGCTTCATCGATGATTCCTAAAGCAAAAATAAATGATGTTGATTATACAATAAAGGCCATATCATCCATCCAAAGGCTTCTAAGATGCGTATGCTTTTAATCAACCAAAATCCGATCGTCTCGAAGTTGGCGGGATTGAGCGCCCAGAAGGCAGGGCTGGAGATCGTCGAAGAGCCTGCACTCGATACCCTCGAGACTAGCGGCTACGACGTTCTGTTCATCGACGACGCGAAACTTGAGGGATCGAGCCCCGAGGAGCTCAGATCCCGCACGGGAGCCGAAAAAATCTGTCTGATCTACGGGGACGACGACAATCGTATGGAAGGGTTCGATTACTATATCCGCAAGCCGTTTCTTCCAACGGAAATGGTCGATTTGATGACGGAAATTCGTGACGAAATGTCGATGCCGAAAATGGAGGAATCGATCGAGACTTCGCCCGAAGAGCCATCGGAGCAAACGGCCGAAGAGCAAGCGTCGCCCGAAGGCGACGTCGAAGAGAGCGAAGAGGAGGATATCGAAGCCTTGTTGTCCTCTTTGGACGAGGGATCCGGTGATGAAGAGCAATCGTCGCAGGCACAGGAAAAAGAGCCGGAAAATTCCGGTGAAGAGGAGGATTTCGACGCTTTGTTGGCCGCCATGGATGAAGGAGGCGAAGAGGGGGCCGGTGACGAGGAGCCGGCAGCGAATAGGCAGGAAAAAGAGACGCCGACACCCGATAAGGGGGATGAAAATTTCGATGAACTCTTGACGTCGTTGACGTCGGAAGAGGCGGGAGCCGATGAGACGGCCCCCATCGAGGAGCAAGGTGCCGAGACGACGGAACAGGATGAAGAGACGCTCGATCTGGATGCCCTGTTGCAAGAGGTGGAATCGGAAGAGAGTGAGAGTGTCGAAAGTGTCGATCTGAATGAAGAGAACCTCGACGAACTTCTAGAAGGGTTGGATCTGGAGTTGGAAACGGAAGAGCAAGCCCCCGTGGCTCTGCCCGAGACGGAAGGGGAAGGGGGAGTGCTCGACGAAACGTTGGTGAGCGAAGTGAAAGAGCTTCTGGAAGAAGAGGAGGCAGAAATGCTTCCGGCAGAGAGTGTGCCCGAAGAAGAAAGGGTCGAAGAAGAGGAAAGCACGACACAGAGCAAAACGCCGGAGAGCGAGATAGGAGATGAAGCGCCGGAGACGGCCGAAAAAGAGATGCCGGAAGAGATGCTTGAGGAAGAGATGCTTGAGGAAGAGACTCCGGAGGCCGTCCCTTCGCCTTCGCCGGAGAGTCTCGATCAAGAGGTGGACGAGGAGTTGGATCTTCTTTCCGAAGAGGAGTTGCTCTCCGTGTTGGAGGGGGATACGTTGGATGAGGAGGAGACGGCGGCGTCGGAGGTTTCGATCGAGAGTGAGGTGCAAGAAGCGCCGATCGAAGCCTCCCAAGCCTCTCGAACACCCGACACGTCCGGCTCCGAGGAGACCGGAGCCCTGGTCGCTCGCCTTTTAGGCAGCGATCCCAAGACCCTGCGCCAATTGCTCGCCGGGGCGCAGATCACGATCAATATCACCTTTCCGAAAGAGCCGTGATGCCTGGTCGTTTCGGATCGATACTGATCGTCTCCGGTCCCAGCGGTGCGGGCAAAAGTTCGTTGATCAAAGCCGCTTCCGATCAGATCGGCGATTACTACTTTTCCATTTCCACGACGACGCGGGCGCCAAGAGAGGGAGAGAAAGAGGGGATCGACTATCACTTCGTGGACAAAGCGACGTTCGAAGCGGACATCCGGGCCGGTGAATTTCTCGAATACGCCCAGGTACACGGCAACTATTACGGGACATCTCTCAAGCCTGTGCGCGAAGCCCTCGAGGAGGGGAAGCTGGTGATCTTCGACATCGACGTGCAGGGGCACGCCATCGCGAGAGAGCGGATGGGCGACCTGATCACTTCCGTTTTCGTTACGACCCCCTCTCTCTCCGAACTCGAGAAACGTCTGAAAAACCGGGGGACCGACGACAAGACGATCATCAAGAACCGTATCGAAAACGCCCTCATCGAGATCGAATACGTCACCGCCTACGATTTTTTGATCGTCAACGACGATTTCGAACAGGCCCTCGACTCGTTCGTCGCCGTCGCCAAAGCGGCGCGCCTAAAAAAGGGACGCAAGCAAGCCCTCGCTTTCGCCAATGCGTGGCGAAGCGGCTGACGATCGGTAGGATGGAAGATGACATAAGGGCATCCACAGCCAACCGAAGCTATAATTGACGCGAATTTTACATTACAACAAGGAGATACTATGGGTATGCCTTCCATGCCGGAACTTCTGGTGATTCTCGCCATCGTCGTTTTGCTCTTCGGAGCCAAAAAGATTCCCGAACTTGCCAAAGGGATGGGTAGCGGTATCAGAAATTTCAAAAAAGCGATGCAAGAAGACGAAGAGGAGACGGCAGCTAGTGTGAACAAGACGGAAAAACAGGTGGAGCAAAAAAGCGAAACGACCGAAGCGGCCAAAACCGAAGAGAAAAAAGAGGCGTAATCGCCCAAAGGCCGCCGGTTGAGACATAGAGTATTCGAAGTCCTTCGTAAACATATCGACCATCCTCTCGTCCTCGAAAAACCGAAGGATCGAAGCTTCGGTCACTACGCCACGCCGATCGCCTTCTCCTTGGCGAAGGTTCTACGGCGCAATCCGATGGAGATCGCTCGAGAACTCGCCGAAAAGCTGAGTGAAGAGGAGATGTTCGAAAAGGTCGAACCCCTCAAAGGCTACGTCAATCTAAAACTGAGCCGGAAGTTTCTCGACGATTATGCCGTCTGGGCACTTCGCCACGCAGAGCGCTTCGGTCAAGGGGAAGGCAAGCCCTCCATTTTGCTGGAGTTCGTCAGCGCCAATCCGACGGGCCCTTTGCATATCGGTCATGCCAGGGGTGCCGTCTGGGGCGACGTGTTGGCTCGTATCGGTGCCCATGTCGGTTATCGCATCGAGCGTGAATATTACGTCAACGACGCCGGCAATCAGATCTATCTACTGGGGTTGTCCGTCTATCTCGCAGGCAGAGAGCGTTTGGGATTCGTCGTCGAGTGGCCGCAAGAGTACTATCGCGGCGAATATATCACTGATCTGGCCGCCAAAGCGATCGAGGAGTTGGGCAAGGAGAGGTTCGCCGACGAATCATTCATTCCGGAGATCGCGGAATGGGCGAAAGATCGTATGCTCGAACGCATCGACGCCAACCTTTCGGAAGTCGGTATCTTTTTCGATCACTACGTCAGCGAAAAATCCCTGTACGATCGCTGGGAGGAGATTTTCACCAAGCTGGTCGAACGTGGCGCCGTGTACGAAAAGGATGGCAAATGGTGGCTGCGCTCCACCGAACACGGGGATGAAAAAGATCGTGTCGTCGTGCGGGAGGATGGGCGACCCACCTACTTGGCCGGCGATATCGTCTACCACTATCAGAAGTTCGAGCGCGGATACGATCACTACATCAACATATGGGGAGCCGACCATCACGGCTACATCGCTCGTGTGAAAGCGGCGATCGCTTTTTTCGGTCACGATCCCCAGCGGCTGGAGATCATCCTCTCTCAAATGGTTTCACTGCTCAAAAACGGCGAACCTTACAAAATGTCCAAGCGAGCGGGTAACTTCATTTTGATGGAAGAGATCGTCAAAGAGATCGGACCAGACGCCCTTCGGTTCGTCTTTTTGACCAAAAAGAGCGACACGCATCTGGAGTTCGATATCGAAGACCTCAAAAAAGAGGACAACTCCAACCCTATCTATTACATCAACTACGCCCATGCCAGGGTCTTCTCCCTTTTCGAAAAGGCCGGCAAGTCCCAAGAATCGGTCGTCGATGTCTCGATGGAGGGATTGGACGACGAAGCGTACGACCTGCTTTTTACGGCGCTACTGTTGCCGGAAGTGCTGGAAGATGCCTTCGAAACCCGGCAACTACAGAAGGTGACCGAGTTTCTGAAGCATTTGGCGGGCATGTACCATAAATTCTACTACGATCATCGGATCCTGGGCACGCCTGAAGAGGAGAGGTTGTTGAAACTTTCGGCGATGGTCGCCCTCTCCATTCGGACGGGTTTGAAAATGTTGGGAATCGAAGCGGCGAAAAAGATGTAAAAAATGGAACGCATTTTGCTAACTAATGTGTCAAGAGCCCCGGCACGTTAGCTTGCAACTGTTCCGGTCAAACCGGGGCTCTGATCGTACAAAAGGAGCCGATGGCGAACGCCACGAAGATAGCGCCCCTCCCTTCCACGGCTTCGATCCTCTCTCTACGCCTTTTTATCCAATGTATCCAAAAACTCTTCGAGATTGTATTTGGCGCGGTATTCTGGGACCATCAGGTGGACCATGATGTCACCAAGATCCACGACGGTCCACTGCTCCCCCTCTTCGACGGCGACGAAATGTTCGCCGGCAGGTTTGAGATCCTCTTTCATGTAGTCGAGTAATGCCAGGGTATGTTTGTCGCCCAGAGTGGTCGCCAAAACGACCGCTTGGGTCAGATACTCTTTGTCCGCCAGGTCGAAGACCTGGATATCCTCTCCTTTTTTGCTATCCAACAATCCGACGATACGGTCGATTCGCTCTTGCAACTGATGGTTCAATGAGGCTCCTTGGCTCTTTTTGAATAGTATTCTACCACTTCTTCGCGAATGGACGCGGGAATCCATTCAGGTCTGATCTGTTTTCGTAGTTCGGTGGAGCTGATGGGTATGTCCACCGGCAGGGTGATATACCCATCGGGGATCTTTCGGTTTTGCCGCGTCGCAACGACCCACGTGACCATTTTGTCGAGCTTTTCGAAATCGTGCCAGTGGGGCAAACTCTCGAGATTGTCGGCTCCGACGATCAGATAGATGGTGTCGAACGCTTGTTTGAAATGCTCGACGGTATCCACCGTATAAGAGGGTGGACCTCTTTTGATTTCGAAGTCGCTGACGACGATGCGCGGATCCATCGCCGCGATCTTTTTCAGCCAGCGTAGACGCAATGGCGCCGGAGCGACGTGTCCTTGCTTGAAAGGGCTCACAAAGGCAGGTACGACGATCAGTTTGTCGATGTCGAGGGTTTCGAGGGCCTTTTTCATGATCGCCAGATGGCCCAGATGGGGCGGGTCGAAACTTCCGCCGTAGATGGCCGCTTTTTTCTCTGTTCGTTTCATTTAAAGGGGATTATACAGACCCTTTGATAAAATCTTCGTCATATTTTGGTTGAAGGAAGATCGGTGGCATTGAAAATCGCAATCAACGGCTATGGCCGCATCGGCAGAAGCGTGGCACGTATCGTCAGCAAGCGAACCGACGTGGAGCTTGTCGCTATCAACGACCTGGCCGATCCGAATACACTCCTTTATCTGACCAATCTCGACAGTGTGCACGGACCCTTGGACGAAGCGGCGACGCTGGAAGACGATCGCATCCGTTGGGCCGGACAAACGATACGTATTTTTCGCGAACCATCGCCCGACGCTCTTCGTTTCGCCGACGAAGGGGCGGATGTGGTCTTGGAGTGCACCGGCCGTTTTTTGCGTGCCGACGCGGTACGATCTCATCTCAAACATGGCGCCAAACGGGTGATCATATCGGCACCCGCCGAAGACGACATCCCCGCTTACGTTTTCGGCGTCAACGCCGAGGATTACAAAGGTGAAGCGATCGTCTCCAACGCCTCGTGTACCACCAACTGCCTGGGGCCGATCGCCAAGGTACTCGACGAAATCTACGGCATCGAGATGGGACTGATGACGACGATCCATGCTTACACAGGCGGGCAGAACCTGATGGATGCACCCACCTCTTCCGATCTTCGACGTTGCCGTGCCGCCGCCGTCAATCTGGTGCCCACCACGACCCATGCCGCCGCCGCGATCTACAAAGTGCTGCCCGGCCTCGAGGGCAAACTCCACGGACAGAGTGTGCGGGTGCCCACTCCTGACGTCTCGTTGATGGATTTGGACGTGGTGTTGAGCTCTCCCACCACCGCCGAAGAGGTCAATCTCCTCTTCACCGAAAAAGCGAAAGGGGAATTGGCGGGTATTCTTGGTGTCGACGATCGTTATGGCGTGAGCCAAGATTTCTGCGGCGATCCCAGAAGTGCGATCGTCGCGACGGACCTGACCCAGGTGATCGGTGGCCGGATGCTCAAAATCATGGCTTGGTACGACAACGAATGGGGCTATGCCAACCGATTGGTCGAAATGGCGCTTCATATTTGCCGTTAAGTCCGGTTGTGGCAAAATTTTTCAAACGATGAAAAAAGGATTTTCATGAAGCTACTTTCGATCAAAGATCTCGATCTGGCCGGGCGGAAGGTTTTCATACGGTGCGATTTCAACGTTCCGTTGGACGAGTTTGGCAATATCACCGACGATCGTCGGATCCGTGCGGCTCTTCAGACGATCCGTTACTGTTTGGATCACGAGTGCAAGATCGTACTCGCCAGCCATATGGGACGCCCCAAAGGCGAATACAACGAAAAGTACTCCCTCAAGCCGGTGGCCAAACGGCTCCAGGCACTCTTGCATCATGATGTCATGTTGGCCAAGGACGTGGTCGGCCCCGATGCGATGGAAAAGGTCAAAAATCTTGGGGAGGGGGAGATCGTCTTGCTCGAAAATGTCCGATTCGAACCGGGTGAGACCAAAAACGATATGGCGTTGGCCAAAAAGTTCGCTTCGATGGCCGAATTTTACGTCAACGACGCATTCGGCGTGAGTCACCGTGCCCACGCGTCCGTGGAAGCGATCACCCACTTTTTCGACGAACACCACAAGGGAGCCGGTTTCTTGCTTCAAAAAGAGATCAAATATTTCCACAAACTCCTCAAAAAGCCGACCCGCCCCTTCATGGCGATCGTCGGCGGCTCCAAAGTGTCGGGTAAGCTGGAAGCGTTGATCAATCTGTTGCCCAAAGTGGACAAGATGGTGATCGGCGGCGCGATGGCTTTCACCTTCTGGAAAGCCAGAGGCTACGAAGTGGGCCGATCGCTGGTCGAAGACGAATTGCTCGACGATGCCCGCCATATCATGGACGAAGCGAAACGATTGGGGGTGAAGTTCTATCTGCCGGTCGATTTCGTCGTCGCCCCCGAATTCAAAGAAGAAGCCCCCGTCAAATATGTCACCTTCCAAGAGATTCCTAAAGATTGGATGGGGTTGGATATCGGCCTGGCGTCGACCAGAATGTTTCGCGAAGCCCTCAGTGACGTGCAGACGATCCTTTGGAACGGCCCGATGGGAGTTTACGAGATCGACAAATTCGCCCGAGGTAGCTTCAAGCTGGCCAATTACGTGGCCGAATCCTACGCCACCAAAATTATCGGAGGGGGCGATACGGCGGATTTGATCCAGCGCGTCGGTGTAGACGACGAGATGACTTTCATCTCCACCGGCGGCGGGGCGAGTCTGGAGCTGCTGGAAGGCAAAAACCTTCCGGGTATCGCCGCTTTGCAGGTGCCCGGAGACGACGATGCGTAAAATCGTCGCCGCCAATTTCAAGACCAACCACACCCGCGCCTCCACCGCCGAGTATGTGGCGGCTTTGGATAAGGCGTTGGGTGCCCTCGACTACGACGAGACGGTCTATCTCTTTCCGCCCGCGACCGCCTTGGATCGTTTCGATACCGAAAATCCCGTGACGATCGGCGCTCAAAACGCCTATCCCACCGTCAAGGGCTCTTTTACCGGCGAGATCGGATTGGAGCAGCTGGATGAGTTCGAGATCGAGACGTTGTTGATCGGGCATAGCGAACGTCGCCATATTCTTGGGGAGACTCAGGCGTTCATCGCCAAAAAATTCGACTGGTTCAAAGAGCGGGATTTCACGATTTTCTATTGTGTGGGCGAACCCTTGGAGGTCCGTGAAGCGGGCGAGGAGGCGGTCCGTCGTTATCTCGTCGAACAGTTCGAGGGTATCGACACTACCTACGACAAGCTGATCTTGGCCTACGAGCCGGTCTGGGCCATCGGGACCGGTAAAACCGCCACTCCCGAACTGATCGAAACCACCCACGCCCTCATCAAGGAGCTCAGCGGCGCACCGTTGCTCTATGGCGGTAGCGTGAAACCTTCCAATATCGCCGAGATACTCGCCGTCCCCGGATGCGACGGGGCATTGATCGGTACGGCGAGTTGGGAGATCGAAAGTATGCGTGAGATGTTGGAAGTCGTGAGAAGTGAGAAGTAAGAAGTGAGAAAGTTTTTGAAAAATATGAAGAAAGGATATCTATGATATTGCAAGGTAAACGCGGTCTGATCGTCGGAGTCGCCAACAACAAGTCGATCGCTTACGGCATCGCCAAAGCGTGTCGGGATCAAGGGGCCGAGCTGGCCTTCACCTATCTCAACGACGCATTGAAAAAACGGGTCGAGCCGATCGCCAAGGAGCTGGGTAGCGAGTTGATCTACGAACTGGACGTGAGCCGACCGGAGCATTTCGAAGCTTTGGCCGAAGGGCTCGAGGAGGCGTGGGGGAGCTTGGATTTTATCGTGCACGCCGTCGCCTTCGCCCCCAAAGAGGCGCTGAGCGAGCCTTTCGTGCAGACAAGCAAAGAGGCGTTCAACGTCGCGATGGATATTTCGGTCTATAGTCTCATCGAACTAAGCCGTAAGATGCTGCCACTCCTTAACGACGGGGCTTCGATCTTGACACTCAGTTATCTTGGGGCCGAGAAATATATCCCCAACTACAATGTCATGGGGGTGGCCAAAGCGGCCCTGGAAGCGAGCGTACGCTATCTGGCGGCCGATCTTGGGCCTGAGAAGAAGATCCGTGTCAATGCCGTCAGTGCCGGTCCGATCAAGACTCTGGCCGCCAGCGGGATCGGCGATTTTCGCTTTATCCTCAAATGGAACGAAGCCAACGCCCCCTTGAGAGAGAACGTCACGATCGACGAAGTAGGCAACGCCGCGATGTTTCTGCTCAGTCCGCTTGCCGGCGGGATTACGGGCGAAGTGCTCTATGTCGACGGCGGCTATCATCTGATGGGGATGGCGGCCGTCGACGAGGATGACGATGGCAAAGCGGTGCTCAATTGGGATCGCATCGATAGTTAACGAATGGCGAACAAAGTAAACAAAAAGTAAACATATGCCCCAAAAGTAAACAAAACTTAAGGTTATATATAGCATAATGTCGCCTGCAAGCTAACACTCAAACAAAATCTACAAGGAGTAGGAATGAAATTTGCAAAACTGAGCCTCGCGGCGATCATGGCGATGGGTATCAGCGCCTTCGCGACCGACATCAAAGTGGACGGCGACGTTAAAGTATTCTACGGTACGAACGATGCAGATAGTTGGACAGGTGCTTTATTGCCACATCCAAATAATATACAAGACAAGGGTGCAAGTGAGATGGGTGATCTTTTTGGTCAGCACAACTCATACGCCAACGCAGCGTTTCGCCTCGGTTTGACGGCTGAAAATATGCCGGCAGGACTTACAGGGCGCGTTAGCTTGACCTATCTTGATACATTTGGCTTGGAAGATAGCATTGTTAACGATACGTGGGCCGGTGATGGCGTAGGTGCTTCTATCTGGTTCGATGAAGCGAATTTGAAAGGCACTATTTTCGATAAAACGACGATCATCGCCGGTCGCCAATACCTCGATACACCGATGGTCTTTTCTGAAAAGTGGAACATCGCAGCCAACAGTTACGATGCGGCGGTCGTCGTCGATCAACACATCGAAAAAACGGCTCTGGTCGCAGCCTGGGTATGGCGAAGCAATATCAACGGCGGTGCGACAGTTCAAGGCAATGACAGAATTGTTAGTGTCGTGGGTGATACTCCTACGCAAGAATCTGCGTTCGATAATTTCTTTGATACGTTCGGTAAGGAAGGCGCTTATGCGTTTGGTGTTGTCACTAGCCTGATCCCTTATACGACGGCGCAAGCGTGGTACTATGACGTCCAGACTGTGGCCACTGCGTATTGGCTGCAAGCGGATGTCAAACCGGCGATCGCGGAAGATCTCAATCTTGAGCTGGGTGGCCAGTATGCCGGCACTCAAGTCAATGGTGGCAATGATGATGCGACGGCTTGGGCGCTCAAAGGCGGGATCGAATTTAGTGGTCTGAAAGCGAGTGTGGCTTACTCTTCCGTAGACAAAGGCGATCTTGGCTTCGCGAACGTCGGTGGTGCCCAATCCAAACTCTATACGGAAGCGTGGTGGAACTATGGCTATGTATCAGCGCCCGATACCGATGCGTGGAATGTCACGGCTGAATACAGCTGGGCGGATGTCGCTGACTTCGGTGCCTACTATACTTCAACCGATAGCAACGATCAAGGTAGAGACTTGACGGAGTTTGCGTTGACTGCCGGTAAAACTTGGGGAGCTTTTGATACGACATTGGCGTATGTCTATACCGATGCCGAAGATCTCAACAACAACGACAGCTTCAACACGCTGCAAGTCTATCTGACCTACAACTTCTAATCGTCGATC
>CAZORY010000003.1:0-10772 GCA_964582435.1 uncultured Campylobacterales bacterium | reverse complement strand
CGACAGCTTCAACACGCTGCAAGTCTATCTGACCTACAACTTCTAATCGTCGATCGTACGATGCTTCCAGGCCGCCTTTCGGGGCGGCCTTTTTTTTTGCCGAAAAATTGTATAATCGACACGATGATGTCGATCGCCGGATCAGGGGTGCTAGGATGCATCCTTGATGGTCGCGTACCGAAAACGAAAGGATAGAGATGTTGAAAAAAGTTTTGACAATCGGATGGTTGGCCGTCGTGGCGATGGCCGGCGAGTATCTGCAACTTGCCAATGGCAAGACGGTACTGCTCAAGGAGGATGGCACCTACGAAGAGGTGACGATCGTACAAAAAGGCGATCAAACGATCGCCCTCAAAAAAGATGGCACCTATGAAGTGGTCAAGCATCTAGAACGCGCCAAACCCGTGGCGACCCCTCCAGCGACTACCGACAGGGCTCACGCGCCCCAACCCTCCGTCGATCCACTCGCTCGCGAATACGCCCGAAAACTTCAGGGCCATTGGGAGAGTCTAGACGGGAAGCTCAGCTACGATTTCGAAGGCGATCGCGTGATCATGCAAGAGGGCAAGAAGCGTCGTAGCGATCGCTTCACCATCGAAAAGATCGATCCGAACGATCGAGAATTTCTGCTCAATATCGGTGAAGGTGAAAAGATCGGTATCTTCTCCTTCGGCGGGACCTATCGCAAGATGAGATTTTCACCCGATTTTTCGCACTTGACGGATTATAGCGCATCGATCCCGACATCGTTGACCAAGCGATGATCCACGCGGCCCGCGACCGATTCGTTCGACGATGAAAATTTTGCTGAAAAAATTTTCATACATTTTCGGGATGCTTTGGCTCATCTCCCTCATCTCTTTTCTCGCCATCCATGCCGCGCCCAACAGCTTTTTCGCGGCCGGCGAGCTCAACCCCAACATCACCCAAGCATCGATCGAACATCTCAAAGCGGTGTACGGTCTCGACAAACCCCTTTGGCAGCAGTATCTGCATTGGGTGTGGGCGATGGGACATCTGGACTTCGGCCTCTCCTTCGCTAGCGGCAAGCCAGTGATCGACGAGATCGCCCAGAGGCTTCCGATCACGTTGACGATGAACGTCATTTCGATGATCGGCGTTTTTCTCATCGCCCTCAAACTCGGTATCTCCGCCGCCGTCAAAGCCCATTCGACGTTCGATCGGAGTATCAAACAGCTGACGCTGGTCAGTTTCGCGATGCCCTCTTTCTATCTGGCGCTTATACTGATACTGATTTTTGGATTGAAATTGGGCTGGTTTCCGATCAGTGGATTGCAAAGCATCGAACCCAAAGAGGGTCTCATGCGATGGGTCGATTACGCGTGGCACCTGGCGATACCGATTTTCGTGATGATATTTGGGGGCATCGGAGGGTTGACGATGTATGTGCGCTCTTTGACGCTGGAGATTTTGAAGAGTGATTATATCTTTTTCGCCAAAGCGCGGGGGATCGACGACCGAACGATCCGCCGACGCTTCATCATGCCCAATCTGATGCCCTCCATCGTCACGATTTTGGGCCTGTCTCTGCCCGGTCTCATCGGAGGCAGCGTCATCATCGAATCGATTTTTTCGATCAACGGGATGGGATTGCTTTTCTACCAGTCGGCACTTAGCCGCGACTATCCCGTCATCATGGGGATTTTGATCATCACCGCCTTTTTGACGCTGCTTGGCAACGTCTTGGCCGATCTTGCACTACTTCGTCTCAACCCTTACGCGAAAAGAGGGTAGGTTCACTCTCCGAAAAGGGCTTTGAGCGCATCTGGATTGACGGCTTTCTCTTCTCCGCCTACCCCTTCGCTCGTCGGCGCGGTGGAAGCGATTTCGACCAGTTCGATTTCAAACCCCGTCAGCATGGATGCCAAACGGATATTGATCCCGCTGCGGCCGATCGCTTTGCTTTTCTGGTCGGCCGGTAGCGAAACGATCGCTTTCTCCTCTTCGATCTTCACGGCGCTGATGATGGCGGGGCTAAGGGCCCTGGCGACGAAAATTTCAGGGATCGGCGAGTATTCGATGCAGTCGATATTTTCGTTGTTGAGCTCTTGGCTGACGGCGTTGATGCGTACCCCTTTGACGCCGACGGTGGCGCCGACGGGATCGACGGTGGGACTCATGGCGGTGAGTGCCACCTTGGCCCTCTCTCCCGGAATGCGGGCACTTTTTTCGATAACGACGAGGCCGTCGGCGATTTCTGGGACCTCTTGCTTGAGCAGTTCTTCGAGAAATTTGGGCATCGTTCGCGAAATCTCTAGATGGATACCGAACTTTTTGTCGATACCGACATAGCGTAAAATCCCTTTGATCGTATCGCCGACGCGAAAGGATTCCCCTTTGATCCGGTTGCGTTTGGGCAAAACGGCACGCACTTCGTCGATCTCTATCCATGTGTTCTGTTCGCCGTCGACGCGAGTGACGGGGCCGCTGACGATCGTGCCGATCATTTTTTTGTATTTGGTGAACATCTGTTCTTCGACGAAGCGTTGAATGTGAAATTCGATTTCGTGATACAAAGCTGCCGCGGCGCTGCGGCCATAGGTTTCGAGGTCGATCGGTTCGCCCGTGAGCTCGTCGCCTATCTCCACGTCGGGATCCATCTCTTTGGCTTCGTCGATGGAGATATATTTTTCCGGTTCGTCGACGAGTCTCGGATCGTCCGGCTCGACGACGGTGATTTTTTGGCGTAGAATGTAGGTTTTGGCGTTTTCGTCGATCTCCACGTCGTAGTCACACTCTTCGCAGATGACGCGGCGCGCGGTCTGCACGAGAGCGGTTTTGAAAGCCTCTTTGGCCGATTCGGGCGGCAGCCCCTTTTCATGAGCGATGGAGTCGATAATATCTACGATTTTTTCCATGTTATTCGTTCCTTCTTTCGGTCGTGTCGTATCGTGATGATTTTTCTGTGCAGTCTTTGGGAGGGTCGTTCGAGAGGGTGATTATACTCAAAGCTATCTTTATCATTTATAAAAAGTTTACTTTTATTTGGCTATAATCGGGCCATATTCTATACGTCAAAGATACGAGGAAGAGCCATGGAACTCAAAGTCGCCCGAACGGAACTGAACGCTAAACCCAAGCCGATCACCCTGGAAAAACTGGAAAAGAGCCTTGAAAAAGAGGGACAGAAAATCTTCTATTTCGATCGAGAAAACTCTCACAAAGATCTGATGGAGATGGTCGAATATTTCGAAGAGAAAGGCTTTAGCGTCTACTTCCGGGAAGTGCGCTACGGCCTGGACGAGAACGACTACCTTTACGAGGTTCATATCCTGGCATGAGCCACACGCCCAAAAAATTCTATATCGAAACCCTCGGTTGTGCGATGAACGTGCGCGATAGCGAACATATGATCGCGGAGCTGAAAGAAAAAGAGGGGTACGAGCCGACCGAAAAGATGGAAGAGGCCGATCTGATTCTCATCAACACGTGTAGCGTACGCGAAAAGCCGGTCCATAAACTTTTCAGCGAAATCGGCTTCTTCAACAAACGCAAAAAAGAGGGCGCCAAAATCGGTGTCTGCGGTTGTACCGCCAGCCATCTGGGGGAGGAGATTATCAAGAAGGCTCCGTTCGTCGATTTCGTCCTGGGTGCTAGAAACGTCAGCAAAATCACGAAAGTCCTCCATACGCCCAAAGCGGTGGAGGTGGATATCGATTACGACGAAAGCGCCTACGCCTTCGGCGATTTTCGTGCCAATCCCTACAAAGCCTATGTCAACATTTCGATCGGCTGCGACAAACAGTGTACCTTCTGTATCGTGCCCCACACTCGCGGGGAGGAGATCTCGATCCCGGCACGGTTGATCGTCGAAGAGGCCCGCAAAGCGGCTCGAAAAGGTGCCAAAGAGATCTTTTTGCTGGGTCAGAACGTCAACAATTACGGCCGTCGATTCAGCGGTGATCATCCGAGAATGGGCTTCACCGATCTACTCAAGATGGTCAGCGAAATCGAAGAGGTCGAGCGTATTCGCTTCACGTCGCCCCATCCTTTGCATATGGACGACGAGTTTTTGCAGGAGTTCGCCACCAATCCGAAAATCTGCAAATCGATGCACATGCCCCTACAAAGCGGTTCGACACGCATTCTCAAGCGCATGAAACGGGGCTATAGCAAAGAGTGGTTTTTAGAGCGTGCGGCCAAACTTCGCGAGATGGTTCCGGACGTGACGATCGGTACCGATATCATCGTCGCCTTCCCGGGGGAGAGCGAGGAGGATTTCGCCGATACGATGGATGTGATCGAACAGGTGCGTTTCGAACAGATTTTCAGCTTCAAATACTCTCCCCGTCCTCTGACGCCCGCGCAGCATTACGAGGATCAGATCCCTTCCGAGATCGGGTCCGAGCGTCTGGCGCATTTGCAAGCCAGACACAACGAAATGCTCGACGAGATGAAAAAAGAGCGCATCGGGCAAGTGCATGAGGTCTATTTCGAAGAGTTGCGACCCGGCAACAGAGTCGCCGGTCGAAGCGACAACAATCTATCGATCGTCGTCGAGGGCAGCGAAGAGTTGCTGGGCAAGATCGGGCGCGTCAAAATCACCGAAGCGGGCAGGACGAGCCATCACGGCGTGATCGTGTGAGGGTGAGCATTGAGGATTGAAAATAGGCGCAAGGGCACGATGCCAGGCTCTTGGGCTCTTTGCGTTTTCTGCCCCTTCTTGCGCGTTTTTCGATGAAAAAAACTCTTCTAAGGCGCCTGGCCGTCTACATCGTCCCCCCGATCGGTTGGGCGATCATGTGGTGGTTGTATCTGAGCAACAAAAAGATTTGGCGTTTCAAAACGGGCGGTGTTCCCGAGAGGCCGTTTGTCGTGCTCTTCTGGCATGGGGAGCTGTTGATGGCGCCCTTCGTTTTTCGTAAAGCGGCTCCCAAAATGCCGGTCAACGTAATGATCAGCGACCATTTCGACGGGGAGATCATCGCCCGTATCATCGCCCCTTTCGGTCTGGGGACCGTACGGGGTTCCAGCCGTAAAGGCGCGGCCAAAGCGTTGATCAAAGCGCTTCGTAAAGTGGAGGCGGGCGAGAGTATAGGTATCACGCCCGACGGCCCCAAAGGGCCTCGACACTCGGTGTCCGATGGCGCGATCGTCATCGCCCAAAAAGCCGACATTCCTATCGTCATCCTCAATTGTCGCCCCTCTCGCTACTGGCAGGCTAGGAGTTGGGACCGTTTCGTGATCCCCAAACCTTTCGGTACCATAGAGTATCACCTCAGCGAACCTATCGACATATCCGACTTGTCGATGGAAGAGGCGAGAGAACTCATCAAAGAGAGGATGCTTGAACATGCGGTCTAGATTCACCTATTTGGCGGTCGCCCTGTTGTTGCTCGGTACCATGGGCCTTTTCGCATGGATCAATCCTTCCTATCAGAAAGCTTTCGAAGCGAAGTGGTACTACTTCACCGGAAAGTACGACGAAGCGTATCGGTTGGCGAAAGAGGCCTACGAAGCGGATCCTTACAATCGTATGGCTTTGACGATGATGACCCGAGCCCAATGGGCCAAAAAGTACCTCGACTATATTAAGGAGGGCTTGGGCTATCTTCACGAGATCGAAAAAATCGCCGACCGTTCTCCCGTCAGCGAAGCGGATCGACTGCGGATCAAATGGATGTGCGAAGTGATGATCGGACGTTACGAACGTCTCGCTTCCACCCCCTTGACGGATGAAGAGTTGGAGGAGCGGGCCCACGGAATCTACGAGAAATTCGTGAGTCTGTACGAACAGTTGTTTAAGCAAAAATAGTTTAAGATAATGGATATTCCGTTTCGCAAAGGGTGGGTGTGGGCAAACTGCAGCGTTACTTGTGGCCGAAAACAGCTCTGATCTTCTGGCACGACAAGGAGAAGATCGACGCGGCCTTCGGTTATCTTGGTAAAGAGGGTGTCGAGATCGCCGAACGCCGCACCATACCCATCGCCGAACGAGACGAGTTGACGAGTTGGTACGACGAGATCGTCCGGACCTACCCCCACACCTACGTGGCGGCGATGCTCGATACGATCAATCAAGGGGCGTTGCCAGAATGTGGAAAGCGAGCGATGGAGCGGTTCGGGGTGGATGCCGCGTTGGTCCATACCCTTTGTGTCGAAAATCGGTGGCTCGTCTATACGTCGTTGGTGGAGATGAAATGGTTCGAGCAAAAATTCAAAGGGATCACGTTCGATCTGCTTTTTTCGCCTTTTATGATTCTCTATCACGCCGCTCGGAGCCGTTTGGAAAAGGAGCCGGCACTTTTTGTTTTGCATCTAGGGGGTGTGGCTTTTTTGGCGATTTTGTCGGAGGATGGGCTTCGCTACGCCCAAGTGCTGGTGGTGCCCGAGACGGCAGGCGACGCGGAGGATGAAGAGGAGGGGGTGGAAGAGGTGACGTTCGATCTCGAGATGATCGAAGAGGATGAAGTGGCGCCGATCAGCGACGTGGACGTGTTGGGTGAATTCCAAGAGGAAGAAGATCGTCTGACGGGCGGTGAAGACGAGGAGGCTCTCGAAAAGTTGGAATATACCCTCAATCTCTTCGAAGAACTCAAAGATGCGATCCATCGATTCTACCACGACGAGCGATATCCCAACGACTTCGTCGAAAAAGTGACGATTTTCGATACGGACGACTTGGGAAGCGATATGGTGCGTTACATTCAAGACGAACTTTTCATGCAAGCGACCCTGGAACCGTTCGATCCTATCGAGGCGATGGCGGCGTTGACGGCCCAGGAAGTGGGGGGTTGAGATGCGATACAGTTTCATCCATCCCAAAAAGAAACGAAGACTCGATCCGGAGAGTCGCCTGTTGGCGCTCTTTCTCGTCGTGACGCTGGTGTTGATCGCGGGATTTTCTACCTTCTTGCTTCTGAAGAAGCGGTCGATGGAGAGCGAAATCGCCACGATGGACCGGCAGACTCGGACACTCAAACGCAAAAGTACCCACTTCAAAAGCGAGATCGCCCGGATCGAACGACTCGTCAGGAAGTATGAAACGATCCATACCAACAACACCCTTTTGAAAGAGAGCATCCAAAATCTTTTCGACCTGGTACCCGATCAGATCACGCTGACGAAGGCCATTCTCGATAAAAACGGCCTGGTTCTTTACGGGGTGACGCCTTCTAAAGATGTGTACAACTATCTACTTCTCGCACCTCTCAAATCGGTTTTTCAAAGGAACGTCACGACATTCTACCCCCTCGAAAATGGATGGTGGCGCTTCGTTTCGGTCAACGAGGGGAGTATCGAAACGGGTAGCGAGGTGGAAGAGTGAGTTTCAAAGAGATTCGGCTCATACGGCTTTTGATTTGGGTGCTCGTCTATCTCGTGACCCTTTTCGTGCTGATTTTCACCCTGGTCGTACCGGTCGTCAAGCGCTACAAAAACGTCAACCACCGATATGCCACCCAAAAAGCCGCTTACTTGCAAGCCAAGAACGAACACGACACCATTTTCGATCGATTTCGCGCATTGAAATCGAAAAACAGAAAAATCATCCAAGCTTTCGAAAATCGTTGGGATGAAAAAACGTTCCTCGCGAAAGCGAAAAGCTATTTCGAGAGTGTCGGTCTCAAACCGGTCGACGTCAACGAGAGCGATCCCCACTATAAAGTCTACGAAATCAATGCCAGGGCGAGAATGGATTCACCGCAAAACTTCTATCGGTTTCTCGAAGCGCTCCCCTCCATTCCCTACGTGATCCAAGCCGATTTTCCTATCGCGTTTCGGGCCCTCAAGCAAGGTGATCAGATCGAAGGGATTTTCCGTATCAGGGTCTACGAAGAGAAAGTTTTCAAAAAAGAGAGTAATCTCTCCAAGCCTTCCGTTTCGAAAAGATAGGGACGGATTTTGGCCGGTATCCTGGCGCGGCGGCACCGCTCTTTGAACTTTTTGGGCATGACGGTTTTGCGATAGGGGGCGATCCACAAGATACCGTCTGTGAAGATCACGACCCATTTCGCACCGAGAACCCCGCCCTTTTTGTGCCAAATCTCTTCCAATTGATGCCGGCTGGCAAGATAACCGAGGGCTTTGAGCGCTTTGGAAAGCAGACGCAGGGCCGCACGCCGGTCGGAAGGATGGGATAGAATGCGCAGTTCTTCATACTCGAACAGGGGAGTTGTCGGGGGCATCAAGCCTCTTTTGTCTTCGACGAGATACCGGAAACTTCGGGCGATGCCCGCCGAGCACTCCTCCATCAAAAAGCTGGCCGCTTCATACCGGAAACGGTTGCGCGTATGGTCGAAGCTTCGGTTGCTCGCATCTTGAAAATAGGTGATGTCATGACTTTGCAGATAGTCCAAAAGCCGACGCTTCGGAGTGAAAAGCAAAGGACGCACGAGTCGATAGCCTTTCCGATCTTCGACGGGAACCATGCCGACCAGTTCCACGGCTCCCGCGCCGCGACACAGCTGCATCAGGGCCCACTCCAACATGTCGTCGAGTTGGTGGGCGGTCAGAAGGGTGTCGTATCCTTCTCTTTCGAGAATCTCTTCGAAAAAAGCGTAACGAACGCGTCGGGCTTCGTGTTCGAAATTTTCTTTCGGGAGTCTGGCGTGATGGATGAAACAGCGTCTATCGTCCTCTTTGGCCAGTGATCGGGCGTAGGCCTCCTCTTCGTCGCTTTGCGGGCGGGTATGGTAGTTGACGAGGGCGATGTCGCAAGGGATGTGGAGCTCTTTTAAAAGATGATAGAGAGCCGTCGAATCGACACCGCCGGAGAATGCGAGGAGATGACGCCCCTTTTGGAGGGCGGCGATGGCATCAGGATCGAGCATTCGCTTCAATACGTCCTAACAGCTGGGTACCGACCCGTTCGGTGATGCGTACCCGATAGAGTCGGCCATATTCGATCCCTTCGATATCGGTGTCGTTGATCAGAATTTCACCATCGATCTCGGGTGCCCATCGAAGGGGCCGGCCGGATAGTAGATAGTCATGCTCTTCGCTTGGCCCTTCGACGATCGTATCGTAGGATTTGCCAATCATTCGCTCCAAGGATGCGATCGTCGTTCGTTCCACGATTTTGCCCAGTTCTTCGGCCCGTCGATGGATCGTTTCGGAATCGATTTTGGGCTGCAGGTCGTAGGCGCTCGTTCCCTCTTCGTCGGAGTATTCGAAGATATTGACCCGATCGAAACCGAAGCGCGCGATGAAATCGCAAAGGGTGCGAAATTGTGTCTCGGTCTCCGTGGGGAAGCCGACGATGACGCTGGTGCGTACGAACGCGTTGGGAACCTTTCGCATCGCTTCGAGGAGTGTGACGATTCGATCGGCCCCGACGCCCCGTTTCATCGTTTTGAGGAGTTCGGGATCGATATGCTGGATCGGCATGTCGAAATAGTTTTGGAAGATCGAAGAGTCGGCGATACGGTCGATCAGACGCATCGACGTGGTGGAGGGGTAGAGATAGAGGATCCGCGCGCTTCGGACCCCTTCGATCTTCTCGATCGCGTCGATGAGTTCTACCAGCCCATCGGTGATGCCGAGATCACGGAGATAACTGCTGGAGTCTTGGGAGATGAAGCTAAAATCGTAAAAGCCCTGTCCGACCAGACGTTCGACCTCTTTGACGACGCTTTGAAGCGTGCGGGAGTGGAGCTTACCTTTGAAGCTGGGAATGGCGCAGAAGGCGCACGTTTGGTTGCACCCCTCGGCCAATTTGACGTAGGCGTGGGCCCTGGAGCCGGTGACGATGCGCTCGTTGGTTTCGTCGGCCAAAAAGACGTGAGGAGTGAAGCGGCTCTGTTTCTTGGCGATCAACTCGTCGATTTTGTCGTAATCGCCGACGCCCGTGAAGATGTCCACCTCGGGAAGCTCTTTTTGTAGTTGCTCTTTGTACCGTTCGCTCAAACACCCTGCCATGACGAGCAGTGAATCTTTTTTACGGGTTTCGTGGAGTCCCAGTACGGTTTGAAGGCTCTCCTCTTTGGCCGCATCGATGAAACCACAGGTATTGACGATGATGACGTCGGCCTCTTCGGGGGTGTCGGTCATGTCGAAACGACGCAAGCGACCGAGCATCACTTCGGTATCGACCAGGTTTTTGGTACAGCCTAAGGAGACGATATGGAGTTTTTTGTTCATCCAAGATTCCAAAACATAATTTTTACGGATTTTACCATAATCGCCTATGACGCGATCGATAGACGGTAATTATGTTAAAATTCGACCATTTTAAAAAAGGAGTGTGAAGCCGTGATGAAGAAGCTGATGATCGTCGCATGGGCGGCAGGGACGCTATTGGCGGCCGATTTGCAGGTCGGAGAGCTCAAGCAGCATATCGAGTTGGGATATCTGGGGACTTCCGGCAATTCCGACGGTAAAACGCTCAATGCGCGATACGGTGTGGATTATCGTTATAGCGAAGCGACGGATACGCATTTCAAAGCGGATGCCTATTATGGCGAGAAAGATGGGGACAAAACCGACGAACGTTACCGCGCGTACGGGATCGTCAACCACCTCTACAGCGAACGCTGGTACAGCTACGTCGAAGCGGGCGCCCTGAGAAACGTGTTCGAAGGATACGATCAGCAGTACAACGGCGGCTTGGGTATGGGTTACATCCTTATCGACGACAAAACCCAACGTTTCAAAATGCGTGGCGGTTATCAGTATCGACATGCCAATTTCACGGACGGTACGAACGACGATTTTCACTACCTTAAAGCAGGTCTCGATTACGACTATCATTTCAGTAAAACAAACGCGGTGACGAGCGAACTCAACCTGTTGGAAAATCTGGAAAAGAGTGA
>CAZORY010000002.1:19110-35233 GCA_964582435.1 uncultured Campylobacterales bacterium | reverse complement strand
GCATCGGTCGTGATGAAGCAGAGCATCGTCGCCATCGCCGGGTCGATCATCCCTGCCCCTTTGGCCATCGCGCCGATACGAAAAGAGCCTCCGTTTTCGAGGCGTACTTCGAAAGCGACCTGTTTGTCGTAGCTGTCGGTCGTCATGATCGCTTGGGCTGCGGCATCCGGGTTTTTGGCTCGCAGATCGAAGGATCGGACGCCTTCGACGATCTTGGCTTTGGGAAGTCTGACACCGATGACGCCGGTGGAGCTCATGATCGGATGGGTGATTTCCGGGAATTTCTCTTGGGCGAAGGAGAGAATCTCTTCGATATCTTCAAGCCCCGCCTTGCCCGTCATGGCGTTGGCGTTTTTGGCGTTGACGAGCACGAAATCGCTCTGTTCGATCTCGTGCTCGAGAAAATGGCGGATGGGGGCCGCTTGAAAGCGGTTGGTCGTGAAGATGGCCGCCACGTTGCAAAGGCTTTCGGAATGGATGAAAGCGAGATCTTTTCGATCGTCACCTTTCAGGCCTGCCGCGATACCGTCGGCGAAGAATCCTTCGGGAGCGCAGACGCCGCCGTCGATGGAAAAGAGGTCGTACATGGTCGTCTCCTAAACGGATGAATGATTGTGAAAAAGTTCTAGATGGAAGATTGGGTGAGGGTGCGATATAAGGTCGAAACGAAGACCGAAGGAGGAACCTTCGGTAGGGATCACATCCCTTTCTTTTTCATCGTACGAAGCGTGGAAGCTGCGACTTTGATCTTTTTGCGGGTGCCATCCTCGAGAGTGATGCGTACCGTGCGAAGATTGGGAAGAAAGCGACGCTTCGTTTTGTTGTGAGCGTGGCTTACATTGTATCCGGTCATCGGGCCTTTGCCCGTCACTGCACATTTTCTTGCCATAATTGTACCTTTTGAAACTAGGGTGATAAAAAGCTGGCTAATTTTATTGAAACAAAACAAAAATATTGCTTAAATTAAGCGACAATTTATTTTTTATGGCTCATGACGCTTGCCACGAAAGTTCGATAGGTCGGAGGGTATGGTAAAACCGGTCGAATCGGCCTAGCTCGCAAGAACGCCGTCGTCTGGCGGAATAACGATTGTTTTTGACAATTTACGATAAAATCTACTTCAAATCCCTTGAAACAAGGTGGACCGTAGATGGTGACTCCTCAGCAGATCGCGACCTATCTTCGTCGGGTGCCTCCTCTTCCGGAGAGCCTCAAAAAGAGTCTGGATGCTTTGTCGATCAAAGATTTAGGCGGTGCCGCCGAAGCGGCCGCGACCGACCCGGTGGTGATCGCCTATCTCAAAGAGGTGGTCAACAGTGCGGCGTTCGGTTTCAAAAGCCGGATGAACGACGCGAAACAGATTTTTTCCGCTTTGGGGATCGAGCGGGCGAAAGAGCTTCTTTATGCCTATATGGTACGGCAGTTGGCCCCGAAGCGATGGAGCTATTTTTCGATGGATCCGGACGATTTCCATCGCTTTCAACTGGAATTCATGCATCGTTGGGAAAAGTTGGTGCGTCATGAAAAAGCGGAGGAGAAGTATCTGGCCGCTGCGGCGATCATGAGTGCCGGTTTGGTGGTAGCGGACGCCATTTTCGGGGATCACGCTTCGGAGGTGACGCTGATTCGCGAATCGGGAGATATCGATCTGGATACGATTTTGGAGCGGGTGAGTCATATGCGTTTCGAGCGGTTGGTGACCACCATCGCGAAAAAATGGGAAGTGGATGAAGATGTGATCCGCCTCGTGAAGCTTGCCTTCGGCCGCGAGACGTGCGATCGGGAGGAGAAACTCTGCCGGTTGGCGAAGCTGCTGCATCTGCTGCTCTTTTACGAATTGAGCCGGCCGGTGATGCTCGAAGCGGGTGCCAACGCGTTCGTCTCGTTCCATCCCGAATTCGCCTCGGATCTATTGGACACTTTCCAAGACGTGGTGGAGGCGGCATGAGACCGGTCATCAAAAAACAGAAGGTCGCCTACTTTTCGCCACAGGGTTTTCTCGACGGTATCAACGCGTCGTCGCTGATTACGATGCAAGATATCCAAGGCCTCGAAGGCTCGAGAGTGACGATGGTGCTCGTATCCCTCAAAAAGGTCGTATTTTTCAATAAAAACGGAATCAATATCATCCTAGATAGCCTAGCAAAAATCCAAAAAACGCTCAAGGCCACGATCGGGTTTTGCGATTTGAACGCCAAACAGTACGACGCTTTTTTCAAATTTTTCGAGGGGGATATCACCTTCTCCCTCTTCAAAAATTTGGATGTGGCGATGATTTTCGCCGGCATTCACGACTCGGCGCAAAAGGATGAAAACGTCCTGATTTACAACGAAGACCCCACCCAACGCAGTCTACAAGCCATCGAAATTTACGACCGAGGCTTCAATCCGGTGGTGGTACAGACGTTGGACGATTTTAGCGCTCGTGCCGAAGAGAAAGAGAAGTATGTCGCGATCGTCGAACGAACCTATCTTGGATTGATGTCCAACCGAATCGCCGCCAAAACCCGAGGCAACTGTGTCATCTACTACCTCAAGGGTTTTTTGGACGGTTCGGTGACGGAACAGTTCGACGTCATTTACCATCAAAACTGTTTGAAAGTGGGATTTCAACTCTTTATGTTCGATGCGACGCGGGTCAGTAGCCTCAATATCCATGCGGCCAACTTTTTCTCTCGACTGTCGACGGCGGGTGCCGAATACGGAGCCCTCATCGCCATCGTAGGATTGGATCTGGACAAAACCCCCAAAGCGTTCGTCGAAGAGTTGGAAGATGCGGGTATCATGTTTTTCGAGAACGAAGCCGATTTCTTTTCCGACGAAATGGTCCGGTCGATGAGCGGCGGGGGCGCGAGTGTGAAAAAAGGGCGTCACAAATTGACCAAACCTTTGGTCGCCGCTTTACCTACCCTCGTTTCCGGAACGATGGATACCCTTCAGATGATGACCAACATGGTCGCTTTTAAAGAGAGCATGAACATCCAGCCTTTCGAAGTAGAAGGTGAAGATCTGATGGCCAGTTCCATCGCCTTCTATGGCGATCTGGAAGGGATGATCACCTTGGTTATGCCACGTGAAATGGTCAAGAAATCGTGTGCTTTGTTGATCGGGGAAGAGAGTGACGACGAGGAGGTCCTCTCGGACGCTCTTAGCGAATTGGTCAATATTGTCGCGGGAAAATCGAAGACCAAGCTTCAAGAAGAGGGGAAAATGATCAATATCACGCTTCCAAGAAGCTATACGGGAATCGACGACCTCGCAGCGACGTTGGAAGGCGTTCAAGGCGTTCAGGTCAACTTCAGTTTCGAAGATTATCCTTTCACATACTATTTGAGCGCATGAAGGAATGAAATGAGTATGTTGGTAGCTCCTAGTATTCTTTCGGCCGATTTCGGCCATTTGGCCCGCGATGTGAAGGCGATCTGCGACGGTGGTTGCGATTTGGTGCACGTGGACGTGATGGACGGCCACTTCGTCCCCAATCTCACGATCGGCCCCGTCGTCGTCGCAGCGGTGGCCAAGGCGGCCACCCAGCCCCTCGATATTCACCTGATGGTGGAGAACAACACGTTTTTCGTCGATCTGTTCGCGCCGCTTCGTCCCGGTTTTATCTCCTTTCATATCGAAGAGGAGAAACATCCCCACCGTTTGATCCAAAAGATCCGCAATCTCGGTATTCGTCCGTCGATCGTTCTCAATCCTCATACCCGTCCCGAATGTATCGAGTATCTGTTGGAAGATCTGGATATGGTGCTGCTGATGAGCGTCAACCCGGGATTCGGGGGCCAAACGTTCATTCCTAATGTTTTGGAAAAGGCGAAGGTTCTCAAAGAGTTGATCGAAAAGCGTAATCCCAAATGCCTCATCGAAGTGGACGGTGGCGTCAACGACCGCAACGTCCATGAGCTAAAAAGAGCCGGCGTCGACGTGGTCGTGGCCGGTAGCTACGTCTTCAAACACGAAAATATCGCCCAAGCCATCGACAACTTGAAGGTATGACGTGCGGGTCAAGATTTGCGGGATCACTAGACTCGAAGATGCAGTGACTGCCATCCGGGCCGGTGCGGATGCCCTGGGATTCGTTTTTTACGAAAAGTCGCCTCGTTATATTTCGCCCGACCGAGCGGCCGAAATCGTCCAGGCACTGCCCCCTTTTATCGAGCGCGTCGGGCTCTTCGTCGACAAGACGCCGCTGGAAGTGGATATCACCTGCGCAAATACGGGGATGAGTTTGGCGCAGATCCATTTCGAGGTCGACGAAAATTATCTCGACGCGCTGCGCACCAAGGCGCTGCCGGTGGTACGAGCCAGAGCCCCCGAGGATCTACGACGCTTCGAAGGTCGCTACCGCTTGGTGGACGCCTATTGTGAAAGCTATGGAGGGGCAGGCAAGCGGCTCAATCTGGATTGGTTCGATGGCGTCGATTGCTCCCGTATCGTCTTGGCCGGTGGTTTGACGCCCGACAATGTGCACCAGACGCGACGTTACGGTTTTTACGGTGTGGATGTGAGCAGTGGAGTAGAGCGAGCCAAAGGGGTCAAGGACCCCGAGAAAGTCCGTGCTTTCGTATCTGCCGTCAAAGGGAGCGGATGCGCAATCTGATCGAACATCTCGTCGTCCAGCTCAAAAAACGCAAAGGGCGTATGCCCCTGGAGGATTTCAAAGGGGCCATCGCGAAAATGCGTGACTCTCTTTTCGAGGATATCGATACGCTGATCGAACTGGTCGTCGCATCGGGCCTTCCTATCGTCATCGAAGGGGAAGAGGTGCGACTGGCGACCTATTTTCGTCCATGGCGGGAGGAGACCTTCTGTATCGTCGATCTGGAGACCAACGGTAGCGTGCCCAAACGCTCCCAAATCATCGAGATCGGGGCGATCAAATGGCGAAACGGTCAGATCGTCGATCGGTTCGAATCTTTTGCCGCGTGTAGTTATCTGCCCGAAGCGATCAGTGAGATTACGGGTATCATGCCGCACGATTTGGCCGATGCCCCGCCACTTGGCAAGATGTTGCCCGAGTTTCGTGCGTTTTTGGGCGATAGCCTCTTCGTGGCCCACAACATCTCGTTCGACTACAACTTCGTCTCCCACTCTTTCGAGCGTTTCGGCCTCGGAGTGTTGGGCAATCGAAAGCTCTGCACGATCGAGTTGGCCCGTCGTACGATCGAAGCGGAGCGTTACGGTTTGGGGCATTTGAACGTCGCACTGGATATCAACACACTGGTCCATCATCGCGCCTATGCGGATGCGTTGACCGCGATGAAAGTTTTGGAGATCGGTCTAAGAAGGCTCCCTTCGACGGTGGTGACGACGGAAGATCTGATCGATTTCACGAAACTTCCGATCGCGAAAGCGAAAAAGATGGTAAACGCCTAAATCAGATATACCGATCCAACACTTTCGCGGCCAGTAGGTCGCCCCACACGTTGACGGCCGTGCGAAACATATCGAGCATTCGGTCCACGGCGGCGATGAGTCCGATCGCTTCGAGGGGAAGGCCGACGGCGGAGAGGATCATCGTCATCATCACAAGACCCGCCCCTGGGATACCCGCCGCGCCGATGGAAGCGAAGGTGGCGGTGACGAAGATGACGATCTGCTGACCAAAGCCCAGTTCCACGCCGTAACTGTTGGCGATGAACATCACCGCGATCGCTTCGTATAGGGCGGTGCCATCCATATTGACCGTCGCGCCTAAGGGGAGGACGAAACCGGTGCTTTCTCGGCGCACGCCCCCTTTGGTCGATGCGACGTCGATCGAGACGGGTAGTGTCGCGGAGCTGGAGGCGGTGGCCAAGGCGATCAGAGGTGCTTCCCTGACCTTTTTGAAATAATCCAACGGGTCGAAGCGTCCCAGAAAGGCGGCGATGAGAGGGAGCACGACGATCGCGTGCAGCCCCAAGGCCAACAAGACCGCCAGCACGTAGCTTTTCAGATCCCAAAGGGTGTCGAGCCCCTCTTTGGCGACGACGTAACCGATGAGGGCAAAGACGCCCAGCGGTGTTAGTTTGATGATCCATTCGGCGATTTTGGCCATCGCGTCGTTGACCGATTCGAAAAAGAGTTGAAGGGTCTCACGTTTGGCCGCTTCCAGGTGCAACGCGGCGACGGCGAAAAAGATGACGAAGACCAATATCTGTACGATTTTTCCCTGGCTGAGGGATGCGAAGAGATTGGCCGGGACGAAGGAGAGTAGAAGGGTTTTGAACGTATGGTCGCTCGGGGGTTTGAGCGGATGGTCGGCCGCCAAGTGGTGCGTGGTGGCGGGTTCGATGAGATTGACGATCAATAGCCCTAGCGTGACGGCCAACGCGGTGGTCAAAAGATAGTAGCCGAAGGCTTTGAGACCGAGATTTTTGAGAGCGTCACCGCTGCCGAGGCTTACGATGGCTACGAAGACCGAGGCGAAAACCAGCGGAACGATCAACATCTTCAACAGCATCAAAAAGAGTTGACCCATCCACTCCAAAGAGCGCATCGTTTCGGGCCACAACACGCCGGCGACGATACCGGCGACGATGGCGAAGATCGTGAGGGTTTCCGTGGTAAGCATACGTTTCATCGTTTCACTCCGAATTTGGGCAGATGCCACCCTTTTTTGTAAGCCAGGATGCGGATGGCCAAGGCGCCGCCGGCCGTGAGGGCCAAAGAGATGGGGCCAAGACATTCCAATCGATCGCACATAAAGAGAATCAGGCCTATCAGGAGGGCTATGGTACCGTAAATGTCGCTGGTAAGCACCATAGGCACCTCCCCGATCATCGTATCGCGGACCATGCCGCCGCCGACGGCGGTGACGAACGCCAACAACATCGTGCCGAAAAGGTTGAACTCCGCCTCCAACCCCGTCAGGGCGCCGGTCATGGCGAAAGAGACGAGTCCGATACTATCGCTGAGCATGAAAAGCTTATGGCGTTCCAGGCGCGCTTTGGCATGGAGTTTGAAAAGATAGGCGGCGACGATGCCTGCCAATACGAAAAGATGAACGGAACTCTCCAAAAAAGCGATCGGCGTATGTCCGACCATCACGTCGCGCACGATACCGCCCCCCAATGCCGTCAGATAGGCGGCGATGACGACACCCAAAAGGTCCAACTCTTTGCGCACGCCAGCCAGATAGCCGCTGACGGCGAACGTCATCAATCCGATGGCGTCGGCGACGGCGAAAAAACTCATGCGATATGGTGGATGTAATCGTCTTTGAAAGCGACGTAACGCTTCGCCGAGGCGTAGAGCTCTCCCACTTCCTCTTCGCGAAGCTCTCGGACCACTCGAGCCGGCGAGCCTAGAATGAGGCTTCTGGGTGGGAAAGTTTTGCCACCCGTCACCAACGAGCCCGCACCGACGATCGATTCGCGTCCGATGACGGCGCCGTCGAGGATCGTGGCGTTCATACCGATGAGACAGGCATCTTCGATCGTGCAGCCGTGCAGCATCACCCGATGGCCGATCGTCACGTCGTCGCCGATGATCGTCGGGTGGCCGTCGCTCATGTCCGGTTTTTTGTAATGGGTGACGTGGATCATCGTCAAATCCTGAATGTTGGTACGGTTTCCGATACGGATCTTGTGGACGTCGCCTCGAACGACGCAGCCGAACCAGATGGAGCAATCCTCTCCCGTTCGGACGTTGCCCACCACGGTCGCATCGGGTGCGATCCAGCTCCTTTCTCCAAACGCCGGGAACCACTCTTTGTAGCGAAGCAGCATGACACTCCTTTTTTAGCTCGATTATACTACAATGGTACCTATGGACGCTCTCAAATTCATCACCTACGCCGACTGGAGCGATCCGGTCAATTGGATTCCGGTCCTTATCGTCATCTACGTGCTGATCTATACGATCGGTATCTTCTTCGGCGAGGAGTGATCAGAGTTTTTTGATCTTTTCGATCTCGTCTCTGAGTCTGGCGGCTTCTTCGAACTCCAAGCGTTTGGCGGCTTCGTGCATCTTTTTGGTCAGCTCTTTGACGATTTTCTGCCGCTCTTTGGCCGGCATACGCTCGAGACGGCTCCGTTTTTCGTAGAGTATGCCGTGATCTTCGACTTTCAGATTTTCATCCAGCCGTCTGCCGACCGATTGGGGCGTGATGCCGTGTTTTTCGTTCCAAGCCTGTTGGCGTCGTCGTCGTTCACGGGTCGTGGTGATCGCTTTTTGCATCGAGTCGGTCATCTTTTTGGCGTACATCAAGACCCGTCCGTTGACGTTTCTCGCCGCCCGTCCCATCGTCTGGATCAGGGCCGTTTCGCTACGCAAAAAGCCCTCTTTGTCCGCATCGAGGATCGCCACCAGCGACACTTCGGGCAGGTCGAGCCCTTCACGCAGCAGGTTGATACCCACGAGCACGTCGAATTCACCCAGCCGCAGGCTTCTGATGATCTGGTTGCGCTCGATGGCGTCGATATCCGAATGCATATATTTGACTTTCAGCCCCAAATCGTTGTAGTAGGTGGTCAGCTCTTCGGCCATCTTTTTGGTCAGTACCGTCACCAGGACCCGCTCGCCCCTTGCGACCACCTTTTTGATTTCGTCGTACAGATGTTCGACTTGGTATTCGCTATCGACCACCTCCACCTTTGGATCCAGCAGGCCGGTGGGGCGGATGATCTGCTCGGCCACGACGGCGGATAGCTCGATCTCGAGCTCGGCGGGGGTGGCGGAGACGAAGAGGTAGTGGGGGGCTTTGTCGATGAACTCTTCGAATTTGAGAGGCCGGTTGTCCAAGGCGCTGGGAAGGCGGAAACCGTACTCTACCAGTACCTCCTTGCGGCTGCGATCCCCCGCGTACATTCCTCGAAATTGGGGAAGGCTGACATGGCTTTCATCGACGATGATGAGGTAGGGGCGCCCTTTGATCTCGAAATAGTCCAGCAGCGAATAGGGGGTCTCGCCCGGCTTTTTTCCGGTCAGATGTCTGGCGTAGTTTTCGATCCCTTTGCACATGCCGGTGGTCTCGAGCATCTCCAGGTCGAATTCGGTGCGCTGCTTGAGCCGCTGGTACTCCAAGAGTTTGCCCTCTTTTTTGAAATAGGCGAGTCGCTCGGCCAACTCCTCTTCGATACTTTTGATAGCGAGCTGCAGTCGCTCGGGACCTACGATGAAGTTGCTGGCGGCGTAGATCGTCGTGGTCTTCAGATCGGTGATTTTACGATTGGTGAGGGGATCGAAGGTATAAAGCGCCTCGATTTCGTCGCCGAAAAATTCGATCCTCAAAGCCTCCTCTTCATGGTAGGCGGGGTAGATGTCGATCACTTCGCCACTGACGCGAAAGTTTCCTCGATCGAAGAAGTTGTCGTTGCGGCTATAGCCCATTTCGACCAGTTTGAGAAGCAGCGCCCGCTGGTCGATTTCGTCGCCGATTTCTACTTTTTGGACCATCTGACGATATTCGATGGGGTTGCCCAGGCCGTAGTTGGCGCTTACACTGGCGACGACGATCACGTCGTCGTAGGTCAGAAGGCTCGCCGTGGCGCTAAGACGCAAGCGTTCGAGCTCTTCGTTGATGGAACTGTCCTTTTCGATGAAGAGATCTTGGCGGGGAATGTAGGCTTCGGGTTGATAGTAGTCGTAGTAACTGATGAAGTATTCGACGTGGTTGTCGGGGAAAAAGCCTTTGAATTCGCTATAAAGCTGTGCCGCCAGGGTTTTGTTGTGGGTCATGATCAGAGTAGGTATCTGTAACTTCTGGATGATCTGCGCCATCGTGAAGGTTTTGCCGCTGCCGGTGACGCCCAGAAGCGTTTGGTAACGGTGACCCGCTTCGATGGAGTTGGTCAGCAACTCGATCGCTTGAGGTTGATCGCCCGCGGGTCGATAGTCGCTTTTGAGTTTGAAGAGCACGTTTGGTCCTGAAGAAGATTTAGTCTATAATTATATCACTGCCACATACATCGACGAGGACAGAATATGGAAAATCTTTCGGTTATCGAACAGCTCTCTCAAAAAATCGACGGCGTGATCGCGAGGCTCAAAGCGTTGGAGGAGGAGAATGGACGACTCAGAAACGAGTTGGTCGCCGTCAAAGCTCAAAACGAAGCCAAAGATGCCCAAATCGCCAAACTCAACGAAGAGTTGACGATGAAGGATATGGAGATCGAAGAGGTGATCGGAAAGATCGAAGCGATCCTGGGCGAATAGAAGCGACATGAAAAAGATCTCGCTCGTCATCGGTGGCAAACGCTATACGATCACTCTCGAAGAGCCGTTCGCCGACGAGATCGAAGGGGAATTGACCCGACTCTTCGATCTTGGACGTGACAACGAAACGAAAATCTTGCTGCAAGCCTTTCTGGCCAAACAGATCGAATGCCTCGAAACAGAGCAAAAACTCTCCGATCTATTGAAAAAAATCCCGATTAAGTAAACATTTACAGATAATGGTCGATAATACTTTCGAGCCTTCGTAGCGACGAAGGACGATACTACTTTTCAAAGGAGTAACCATGCGACGTGGTTTTACAATGATCGAGTTGATCTTCGTGATCGTGATTCTAGGTATTCTGGCGGCGGTCGCCATCCCGAAACTAAGCAGCATCAAAGACGATGCACAGCTTTCCAAAGCGGCCCAATCTTATTGTAGCGATGTCGTGAAGAACAAGTTGTTGCAACAGTATGCATTTACAGGCAATGTCGGTGGCGTCGATATTTCCAAGTTTGTCGATGTCCCCACTTCATGGACGGTGAACTCCACTCCCGATCAAAACTTAACAACAGGTACTACATTGCAGCCTGCCCTCCAAGATGACAACAACCATGTCTATGTCTATTACTTCGGGGATCCAGGACGTGATACGGTGGGTTGTCTAGTCTCCAATAAGAGTACTTTGTCTGTAAGCGAAGCGAACAGCACGATTCAAAAAGGTACATCCATCTACTTCTCCAATCAATATCAATAATATTGGTTGAGACGTGTGGCTCGAGTATGTCTCGGGCCGCCTTCCTATAAAAATCAAAGAGTTGGACGATGAACGGTAGAAAAGAAGCCTTTACACTGATCGAACTCATTTTCGTGATTGTCATCTTGGGTATTTTGACGGCGGTGGCCATCCCGAAATTGACGCCTGTCATCAGTGATGCCTATTTGGCGAAAGCGCAGGCAAAAGTCGGTAGCATTCGTACGGGTTTGAAAAACTATCGTTCGAAAGCTTTGTTGAAAGGTGTATGGACGGGTCAATATCCCGATCTGAATACCACACCTCTTTTCAAGAGTTTGAACATTCCCGTCGTGGAGGGAACTGGAAAAGGGCAATGGTACTACAAAGCTTCGACTGGAAAATATATCTATAATTTAGGGGACAAAAAAATCACGTTCGATTACGACAAGTCTACAGGGTCGTTCGATTGTGAATCCCCCGCCGATATTTGCGATAAATTCTGACACTCTTTGATTCGCTATTATCAAGTCGTTCCGATCGGGCGAAACGTTTTCCAATCGCTGACTTATAAAGCGTCTCAAGATTTGCCTATTGGACAAATTGTTTCCATCCCGATTCGAAACCAGATCGTTCAAGGTTGTATCGTCGCTCCTGCGACGATACGTGATGATTCGGAAATACGTGAAATTTCCGACGTGGTCGACGCTTTTTATTCGACACATCAGATGCAACTCGCACATTTCATCACTCAGTATTATGGCGGTACTCTAGGTATCGCTCTGGGTCTTTTCAAACCCTTCGGTCCATCGACCCACGCACTACGCAAGATGCCCGTCTCAAGTATCGATGCCATCACGTATGCACCCCAGCAGTTATCGGCCATCGAAAGATTGATGGCTCATGAAGCTTCCTTGCTGATGGCGCCGACAGGCAGCGGGAAGACGGAAATCTATATGAAGCTTTTCGCCCTAGCGTTGGAAGAGGATAAGAGTGCGATCTTTTTGATGCCGGAGATCAGCCTCACGCCCCAGATGCAAAAGCGCCTGGAGAGGGTGTTCGGCGATCGCGTGGCGATATGGCATTCGAGATTGACCAAGAAGCGGCGTGAAGAGACGTTGGCGCGTATTCGAAGCGGGGAGGTACGCATCGTCGCGGGACCGCGCTCGGCCCTTTTTCTACCGATGGCCGATCTGGGTCTCATCGTCGTCGACGAAGAGCACGACGACAGTTACAAAGCCCACAACAGACCGCGCTACCATGCCAGAGACGTGGCGTTGATGATGGGAAAGATCACCGGGGCCAAAGTGGTATTGGGTAGTGCCACGCCCAGTGCCGTCACCTACGCCAAACAGCCGGTCGTGAAGATCGACAAGCCCTTCGTCGAGACGAAAAAGCGTTACGTTTTCGAAGAGGGCGGGTGTCGGATCACCCCAAACATGTTGGCGGCGATCGACCGTCATACGAAAGCGGGAGGGCAGGTGCTGATCTTCTTGCCCACCCGGGCCAATTTCAAATATCTCTATTGCGAAAGTTGTGGTTATAAAGTCTCGTGTCCTTTCTGTTCGGTCGGTATGAGTCTGCATCGCTACAAGCGGTTGGTGCGCTGCCACTATTGCGGCTATGCCGAAAAGATCCCTGATCGCTGTCCCGATTGCGGCGGTGTCATCGGCAACGAACGCATCGGGACCGCGGAAGTGGTGGCATTGCTGGCAGAAACGTTTCCCCATTTGAAGATCCAGCAGTTCGATAAGGATACGATCACGACGGCGAACAAACTCCAAAAAGCCCTCGATCGTTTCGCCAAAAAAGAGACCGACATTCTCGTCGGGACTCAGATGCTCTCCAAAGGGCACGACTATCCCGATATCACGTTGGCCATCGTGCTTGGGCTCGACTATATTTTGGCGCTTCCCGATTACAGGGCCAGGGAGCGAGCGATGCAGCTTTTCGTGCAGATCGCGGGCCGGGCGGGGCGCACGAGGGAGGCCGAAGTGATCGTGCAGACCAACGAGAGTGAATTTTTCAAAGCCTACCTCAACGATTACGAAAAGTTTCTCAAAGATGAGCTTGCGATGCGAGAAGATCTCTATCCCCCGTACCGTTTTTTGTGTCGCCTTCTGTTTAGCGCCAAAGAGGCGGCCAAAGGTGACGCGGCGATCGAAGCGGTCGTCGATCGATTGAGAGTTTTTGAGGAGAGGGTGGAGATCGTCGGGGCCGGCAAAGCGCCGATCGAAAAGATCGCGGGCAGATACCGATTCAACATATTGCTAAGAAGCGCCAAACGGACCGATCTGCTCAGAGCCGTCAAAGCCGTCGACGACGGCAGTTTCGAAATCGATATGGATCCGGTCGATTTCGCGTAATACGATCACAAAAACGGTCACCTTCATTGAGATACATTTTCCATGGTTCGATTTATAGTAAAATCCTCTCGATAATGTCCGATAATGTCTGGATAATCGGTTTCATTGTTTTTTGAAACAACACTCCATGGAAAGGGGGCGAAATGTCTCAAAAACACCATCGTATCCAGCCGATCGAACCAAATGATCTTTACGTACCAAGAGAAGAGATAGAAAACAAAATCCTAACGTCGATCCAGTCAAAAGAAAACACGATCGTCTCGTTGTGCGGCGAGGGAGGAAGCGGCAAAAGCACCATGTTTTCAAGGCTTAAAGAGCGAGCCAAGACGATCGACGGCAACGTTTGTACTTTGCTCTTCGTCAGTGAACACAGACATCAAATCGACTATTTAAAGCAATTGGCCTATCTTTTAAGAGAAGAGTATCCCGATTTCAAAGCCTTTGCTTTTTGGACAATCTATGCGACCGTTTGGAATAGATGGAACAGTCGACGTCTGCTAAAAAACTACGCCAACATAGGGTTCGTAAAAGAGATAGAACATTTAACCGGCGATTTGAGCTTTTTTGAAAATGATCCAACGATCTTGGATTATCAGTTTATCGATTGGATATGGAGCAAGGTAGAAGACAAAGAGACGTATGGATACGATTTTAAAAAGTATTTATACGATTGTGTGTCTCAAAAAAAAGAGAAGGTTTTGTCTAAGCTACTAGCCATCGATATCGACCGTTATTTGAAAAAACACGGCTATCGCAAATACACGCTCTTCGTAGATTTTAACGGAGAGCTTTACGACAAGACGATCGAACCGGCGGAATATTTTAATCTATCCATCGCTTGGCTACGACAGATGTGCAACCATCTTGAACACTTTAGTATCGTCATAAGCACAAGACATCGTATAGATTGGAAAGAAAAGTGTGGGCACCAACCATTGTCAAAAACTGTGTCGATCGATTTGCCGCCCTTTAGCGATAAGCAAGCGAAGGACTTTTTGACCCAAGCCGGCGTGACGGACCCAGCGGTCCAAGAGCTGATCGTTGCCGATGCCAAGGGATCGCCGCTTCTTTTAAGCTTACAAGCTAAAACGTACGAGATGGCGTCTCGTCCAAATCCGCAGGCATTTAAAGCCATGTGTCAAGAAACGGTCTTTCAAAATTATCTAGATTGCTTGGGCGATCGAAAAAAGTCCATCGTGACCCTTTTGGCCGTGCCAAGAAGGTTGACAAGAGCGTTGGCACAGACGCTTGTAGAAAAATTTGTGGACGAATTGGACGAAAATTGTTTGGACGATGTTTTGAAACCGGTGATCTTCAAAGAACGAAACGGTGTATATACGATCGATAACGCGTTAAGAGAGTACATTTTATCAAGCCTTCCGAAAGATTTTTTAAAAAATGTGGCGGACGCCGTGTTGGTGTATTTTGAAAGCCGATTGGCAAAAGATTTGGAAACGATGAAAAATATCGACGAGATAGAAAACAACTTCATTGAAGCGAACTATTATGCTCGAATGAGCAAAGATCTTTTGGCGTATAGCGATTGGTTGAACGAACGTGTCCTTCGGCTGATGAAAGCCGGATTGAACGGCATAACGGTCGAAGCGTTGGAGGCTTTGATTCTGAAGCTGGAAAATTACAATATGGACACGTATCAAAAAGCGTTGGTGACAAGTTATTCTCGGTTGGCTCTGATCTATGATTATATGGATAAAACCTACGATGCCCACCATTACTTTCAAAAAGCCATCGACCAATCCAGCAAAGTGTATGGACAAAATCATCCCAAAACCGCCGAAATTTATGAATTTTTTGCGAACCTGTATCGAAGTATAGGCAATGCGTTCGAAGCGAAAGCTTTGCTTTTCAAAGCGCTAGATATCTATGTCAAAAACTATACGGAAGAGCATCCTACCGTCATCTCCATCTATGACGACATTGCGGACACTTACGAAACCTTGGAAAATTATCGTGAAGCGGAGCGGTATCTGATGAAAGGTTTGCAACTATCTCAAAAGCTCCATGGGGAAGTCTCTTTAGAGACCGCTCTTTTTTACAACCATTTGGGTTTCCTTTATAGGGGTCTAGGCTATTTCGACGAAGGCGAATACTATTATGAAAAAGAGCGGGAAATTTATAAAAAAATTTACAAAGACGAGCTACCTGAACACCTAAAACCCTAAAGATGGGGTGATTGGAGGCTATCGAGCGATTTTGACAAAAAAGAGTATAATTGCCCCATGATTCAAAGATACCCGACCAAGAAAATTTTCGTAGGCCCCGTGGCGGTGGGCGGCGATGCCCCGATCTCCGTCCAGTCGATGACCTATGCGCGCACGGCGGACGTGGAGGCGACGGTGGAGCAGATCAATAGGCTCCATTTCGCCGGTGCCGATATCGTGCGCGTCGCGGTGCCCGATTACGAGGATGCCGAAGCGCTCAAAGCGATCAGAGCCCGTACGTCGCTACCGTTGGTGGCCGATATCCATTTCAACTATCGCTTGGCCCTCATCGCGGCCGAACATGTGGACTGCATCCGGATCAATCCCGGCAACATCGGCGAAAAAAAGAGGGTCGAAGAGGTGGTCAAGGCATGCCGCGAGCGTAAGATTCCGATTCGCATCGGCGTCAACTGCGGCAGCCTCGAAAAACGGTTCGAAGATCGCTACGGTCAGACGGCCGAGGGCATGGTGGAATCGGCACTCTACAACATCAAATTTTTGGAAGATCTCGGCTTTACCGATATCAAAATCTCCCTCAAAGCCAGCGACGTTCAGCGGACCGTCGAAGCCTACCGTCGATTGCGACCTTTGGTCGATTATCCTTTTCATTTGGGGGTGACGGAAGCGGGGACGGTATTTCACGCGACGATCAAAAGCGCCA
>CAZORY010000002.1:0-19100 GCA_964582435.1 uncultured Campylobacterales bacterium | reverse complement strand
ATCGGTTTAGGGACGCTGCTGTTGGAGGGGATCGGCGATACGCTGCGCGTCTCGATCACCGGCGAGCTGGAAAAGGAGATCGAAGTGGGCCGTGCGATCCTCAAGGATAGCGGTGCGGCACAGGAGGGTCTCAATATCATCTCCTGTCCCACGTGTGGGCGTATCGAAGCGGATCTCGTCAAAGCCGTGTCGGAGGTCGAAGAGAAGACAAAACATATCAAAACGCCTCTCAACGTCTCGGTCATGGGGTGTGTCGTCAACGCCATCGGCGAAGCCAAAAGCGCCGATGTCGCCATCGCGTACGGCAAAGGGAGCGGTTTGGTGATGGTCAAAGGCGAAGTGGTCGCCAAACTGCCCGAAGAGAAGTTGGTCGATCGTTTCTTGCTGGAGGTCGAGAAGATGGCCCAAAAGGAGTGATGGCATGGAAGAGCATCTGTACAACCTCAACATCGAACGGGCGGTACTGAGTACCGTCATTTTCGACCCCAGCCAGTATGAAGAGATCGCTTCCAGGCTCAAGCCGGAAGATTTCTATCACCCTTTTCATCAGCACCTTTTTGCGGCGATGGAGGAGCTTTTCAGGGAAGACAAGCCGATCGACGAGGAGTTTCTCAAAGAGAAACTGATCCATCAAAACCGTTTCGATGAAGTGGCGTTTTTGGACGTGCTCAGCGCCAATCCCCTCTCCAATACCAGCGCCTATCTCGAAGAGATCAAAGCCAAATCCCAAAAGCGAGCGCTCGTAGGTCTTGCGACGGAGATCAAAAAGTATACGATCGAAGAGGACTTGCCGGCCACCGACGTGATGGACAAAGTGGAGCAAAAACTCTATGCCATCACCTCCGAAGCGTCGACTCAGGACTTTAGAGAGAGCCCTGAAATGGCCCACAGCACCTTGGAACATATCAAAAGGATGAAGGAGCGGGGCAATTCGATGCTCATAGGCGTCGATACGGGCTTCAAAGATTTGAATCGGATGACGTCGGGCTTTGGGGAGGGCGATCTGGTGATCGTCGCGGCCAGGCCGGCGATGGGAAAGACGGCGTTGACGCTCAATATGGCGCTCAAAGCGTTGGAAAACGGGGATGGTGTGGCTTTTTTCTCGCTGGAGATGCCCGCCGAGCAGCTGGTGTTGCGGATGCTCAGTGCCAAAACGTCGATCGCGTTGCAGGATCTACGAATCGGCAATATGCGGGATGACGAATGGAGCAGGCTCAGCGAAGCGATCGATTGGCTGGGGCATCAGAAATTTTTCGTCGACGACGAAGGATCCCTCAACATTCATCAGGTACGCGCCAAACTACGCAAACTCAAAGCCCATCATCCCGAAATAAAGATCGCTTTTATCGACTATCTGCAACTGATGACGGGTGCCGGCAACAAAGACCGCCATCAAGAAGTGAGCGACATCTCCAGAGGATTGAAGATGTTGGCGCGTGAACTAGGGATGCCGATCGTCGCGCTCAGTCAGCTCAACCGTTCTCTCGAATCACGGGCCGACAAACGGCCGATGCTCTCGGATTTGCGTGAGTCGGGAGCGATCGAGCAGGATGCCGATATCATACTTTTCGTCTACCGTGACGATGTCTACCGGATCCGCGAGGAGAAGGAGAAGGAGATGAAAGCTAGAGCCGAAGGCAAAGAGTACAAATCCAACTTCCACGAGAAGGAGGAGGAGGATGCGGAGATCATCATCGGCAAACAGCGTAACGGCCCCACGGGTATCGTGGAACTGAAGTTCCAAAAACGCTTCACCCGTTTCGTCGATGCGGGTAGCGTGCCCGTCGAGATCGTGTACGAGAGCGCCAATATCGATACCGGCGTCGAAACGAAAGTTGAGCTTCCGCCTATCTAAACCGGCCTTGATCGAGGGCCGGAGAGAGTGGATACTGTTTCTAACGGCCGTAGGGCTACTTTTTCTCCTATCCATCGGCTGGGAATATTTTCGATATCGACAATTCGTCGCCGCCAAAAAGATCTATACGACGGCGGAGGTGTTGCTCCAATACACCAAACGAAAAAAAGATCGAAGTTACGAAGTACTCAAACTTCTGACAGTCGATGGGCGCGTGCTCTACACCACAAGCCGCGAACCGTTGAAAAATCTACGAGGTCGTCGAGTGTCGATCCTTCTTTTCCCTAGGAAAGTGACCTTTTTCGATGCGTTGACGATTCCCTATGTGCCTTCGTATATCCTCGGGGTCGAGGAAGAAAAATCTCTTCGAATGCGTCTGTCGGACCTTATCGCCGCCCAGCATGAGGATCCCCAGATGCAGGCTTTTTATGGGGCGCTTTTTTTGGCGTTGCCCATACCCAAAACTCTTCGTGAAAAGATCACGCGACTAGGGGCCAACCACTTGCTGGCACTCAGCGGTTTTCATATGGGATGGCTCTGGGCCATAGTCTACGGGATGCTTGCGTTGCTCTACAAACCGCTCCAACGTCGTTATTTTCCTTGGCGTCACAGAGTGCTCGACGTTGGCCTCGTGACGGTAGCGATTCTGGGAGGTTACCTGATGCTGACCGGCATACCGCCTTCGCTGTTGCGAGCTTACGCGATGGTGGTGGTTGGATGGTTGGCGCTACTTTTTGGCATCGAGTTGCTCTCGTTCTCTTTTCTTGCCTTTTGCGCCCTGCTGTTGTTGGCGTTTTTTCCATCATTGGCTTGGTCGATCGGATTCTGGCTGAGCGTGGCCGGCGTCTTTTTCATCTATCTCTTCTTACACCATACGAAGGGGTGGCCCCCATGGCTCGTTTTTTTGGGGATCAATCTCTGGGTTTATCTGGCGATGCTGCCGGTGGTGCACCTTTTTTTCGGTACCTTCGATCTCTATCAGATGCTATCGCCGTTGTTGACCTTGCTGTTCGGTCTTTTCTATCCTCTGGCCATCTTGTTGCATGCCGTAGGATCGGGGGGTCTGTTGGATGGTTGGTTGACGGCCCTTCTGAATGAAGGCATGGGTGCGCCCGTAGTGACGCTCAAGACGCCGTTATGGTTTTTCGCCGCCTTCATCACTCTCGTATTGGCGGCCGTGAGATACAGGGTGGCACTCTATGGCGTGATGGGATGTGTGGGATTTTTTCTTCTCTACCTCATTGAGAAGGTAACATAGCTTCTGACCATAGAGGAAGATGATCCAGCTCAGATAGATCCATAGCATGAAAAACATCATGACGCTCATGGACCCGTAGATCGTCGCGTAGGTTTTGGTATGTAGCGTGTAGAAGATGAAGAGGTTTTTCCCGATGTACCAAATCAGCGAGGCGAAAAAAGAGGAGATGAGCGCCGCTTTGAGTCGAATCGTGACGGAGGTGGAGATTTTGTAGATGATGAAAAAGAGGCCCCAGACGAGCAAAAAGGGAAAAAGGGCGAGAAAGTCGATGCCGCTGGTGTAACTACTGCTGTCTAGAAGATGCTGAATTTTGACGGATAGGTAGATGGAAGCGGCCAATAGCATGGGCCCCAACGTAATCATCGTCCAATAGGTGGCCAACGCGTTCCAAAAATTTTTTTGACGGGTTTTGAAGATTTTCGCGACGATATATTCGTAGTTTTGGAAAAACATGACCGAAGCGACGATAATGAAGATGAAACCGATCGACCCTAGTTTCGTCGCGTTGGTCAGAAAGGTGTCGATATAACGCTCTACCATTTCGTGGGATGTGGGCATGATATTGGAGAAGATGAACGTTTTGAGACGAACGTATTGATCCGCGAAACTGGGCAATCGAACGAAGATGGAGAGGCTGACCAGGAGTAGGGGGATGACGGTGAAGATCGTGTAGAAACTCAAGCTGGCCGCATAGTAGGGAATATCGGGATCGTAGAACTCCCACACCCGGCAGTAGAGATTTTTGAATACCTCTTTCGCCCCTCGCTTCGTCGACGTTCGATCTTCGATGTTCGCCTCCTTTATAGCGCCATTTTCCCCGGGTTGAGGATACCGTTGGGATCGAAGGCGCGCTTGATGTCACGCATCAGCGCCAACTCCTCTTCCGTAAAGGCCATCTTCATGAAGGGCGCTTTGGAGAGTCCTATGCCGTGCTCGCCGCTTAGTGTCCCGCCCAGATCGACGGTGATCTGAAAAATCTCCTTGATCGCTTCGTGACCGATCTCCAACTGTTTGGGATCGCTGCCGTCGACCATGACGTTGGTGTGGACATTGCCGTCGCCCGTATGGCCGAAGCATGGGATCTTGACCCCGTATTTGCGTGAAACGTCGTCGATACGGCGCAAAAGTTCGGGCAAGACCGATCGAGGAACGGTGATGTCTTCGTTGATCTTTTTGGAGCCGTAGATCGTGATCGATTGGCTGGCGTTGCGTCTTGCGAACCATAGATCGGCCGATTCTTTCTCGTTGCGCGCCTTTTTGAATTCGATGCAACCGTTTTCGTTGAAGATACGTTCGACGATATCGATTTGATAGTCGATCTCTTCGGGGAGGTTGCCGTCGACGTCGGTGATGAGAATGGCACCGGCATCGGTCGGTAGACCTTTGTGGAATTTCTCTTCGACGGCCCGAATGGTGAGGTTGTCCAAAAACTCCATCGCGACCGGCGTCACGCCGCCGGCCATGGTTTTGTAGACGGCTTCCATCGCTCTTTCCACACTGGGGAATATGCCCATCGCCGTCTTTTTGAGCTTGGGTTTGGCGATCAACTTGAGGGTGATTTCGGTGATGACGGCGAGCGTTCCTTCGCTGGCGATCAGGATACCGGCGATATTGTAGCCGGCGACATCTTTGATCGTCCGTTTGCCGGCTCGGATGACGTCGCCGTTGGGACGGACGGCCCGGATCGCCATGACGTAATCTTTGGTGATACCGTATTTGGCGGCCCGCATTCCCCCGGCGTTTTCACTGACGTTACCGCCGATCGTGCTGTACTCTTGGCTCGCCGGATCGGGGGGATAGAAAAGGCCCCGCGCTTCGACCGCTTTTTGCAACGCCATGTTGATCACGCCCGGTTGTACGACGGCGACCATGTTTTTTTCGTCGATTTCGAGGATTTTGTTCATATGCTTTTCGACGGCCAGGACGATGCCGCCTCGTGCCGGAAGCGCGCCGCCGGTAAAACCACTGCCCGCCCCTCTGGGAACGACGGCTATTCGATGCTCGTTGCAGTAACGAAGAATATCGCTCACATCCTCTTCGTGGCGGGGAAAGACGACGGCATCCGGTTCGTAACGCTCTCTGGTGGCATCGTAGCTGTAAGCGATCATATGGGCTTTGTCGTTTTTGACGTTGTCGGAGCCGACGATCGCTGCCAGTGCCGAGATATGTTTGGGATCGATCATCTGCGCTGCTCCAGTTTTCGATAGAAGTTGTCGTAATCGGCGATGGTGTGGTCGCTCCAGTCGTAGAAGGGGCTAGGTATCTCTTCGAAACGGTTGAAAAAGGGTTGTTTGAAATGAGTGACGTCGACGGCGGCTATATCGGAATGGCCCACTTTCGTCCAACTTTGGCAGTCGAGAAAATCGGTACCGTCGGCGAGCATGATCATCACGAGTCCAAGGTTGAATTTGTCGCAGCTTTTTTGCAGAATCTCCCGATCGGGGATCGGCGTTTTGGCCTTGGCCAGCTCCGCGGCGATGAGGTCCGGGTGGACGATGTGGAGTTTCGGGAAGCTGCGATGGGCCAGATCGAAGGATTTTTGGTTGGGTACGATAGGCAATACGCGGTCGTAGAGATAGCCCAAAACGACGGTATCGCCTTTTTGGGGGGGTGTTTTGACGTCGGGGAGATTGGGTTGTCGCAGTCCGCGATAGGGGCGCAGTTCGACCGTCGTACGTCCCCCCTCGCTGCCCTGGACGATCGCCGTCGCGACGATCGCTCGGTGGGAGCGATCGTACGCGTGGACAACGATGCCGCTGACTCCTATCGGTACGGAGCCGATATCGACGGTTCCAGAGGTGGTCGTCGCGCTTGTCAGCGTCCCCGTTACGCTACGGGGCTCGGCGGCGTAGAGGGCTATCAGACTTGCAAGTAGAAAAAATGGGATTCGTATCATCGCTCTCGATCCTTCATGAAGTGTCTTTCGAAGATGATCCGATTATACTGTTCCTATCTTTTAAAGCCACTTTAACGGCCTTTCAAGTACAATTGGCCTTATTTTTCGACCAGGAATCCGATGCGTTATCTCGTTTGTTTGCTTTTTTTCGTCGCGATGTTGTCGGCCTCTCGGGTCGAACGGGCACCCTGGCCGCAGGGGCAGAGTTTTCTTTACTATCTCGATCGCCACGGCATGCCGCAGTCGATCTATTGGAATTTGGATAAAGAGGATAAAGAGCTCTGCGAAGAGATACGTGCCGGTGTTCCCTACTACACGATGTGGGACGACAACGGCACGACCATTCAGCAGGTGTTGATTCCCGTCAACGAAGAGTTGCAGATCCATCTGGTCCGACAAAAGGATAGCTACCGGTTCGAACTGATTCCGGTCTATTATCGGAAAATTACCGATATTTTCTCCCTATCCATCCAACGCTCTCCCTACCAAGACATCATCGCCGCCACCAACAACAAGAAATTGGCCCATGCCTTCGTGGACGCTTTCAAAAACAGCTTCGATTTCACCAGATTGCGAAAAGGTGACAAGATCGCCATCGTCTATCAGGAGAAGTTGCGTCTGGGTCGCCCCTACGGAATGCCGACGATCGAAGCGGCGATGATCGAGCGGCGGAGCAAACCCTACTATCTTTTCCGTTTCAAAGATCGCTACTACGATGAGAAGGGGCGTGAAGTGGAAGGTTTCGTTTTCCGCAAGCCGGTCGATCACGTGCGCATCACTTCCCGCTTCACCCTTCGGCGTTGGCACCCGATCCTCCACCGTTATCGGGCCCATCTGGGGGTCGATTTCGGAGGGCGTACCGGAACGCCGATCTATGCCGCGGCCGACGGACGGGTCATTTTCGCAGGTCGTCTCGGAGGGTATGGCAATGTCGTCAAAGTGCGTCATAGGGACGGTTTCATGACGCTTTACGCCCACCTCAGTAAATTCAGGCGGGGGATCCGACGAGGCAAATATGTCAAAAAAGGGCAGGTGATCGCTTATATGGGAAGTACCGGGATGAGTACGGGGCCTCATCTACATTTCGGGCTTTACAAAAATGGTCGTCCGATCAATCCACTCGGTGTCATCAAAGTAGCCAAACGCACACTTTACGGCAAACGACGCAAAGCGTTCATCGATTATGCCCAACGGATGAAAGCCAAACTGTCGGAAGCGGCCAAAACCGACGCGTGCCCCGTTCGGCTCGACGATATGAGTCGTACCGACTACTGTATCGACGAGAAAGAGGCGATGACGAAATGATAGAAAACTGGCGAATCGAACCGCTTGGAAACTCTCGATTCGTACGTCCTGCGTTGGTTCGTTATCGTCAAGACGGTGTCGAAAAAAGCTGGGAAGTGATTCGGGCCCACGATAGCGTGGCGGTGCTGATCTACGAAAAAGAGTCGAAGGCGTTCGTTTTGGTCAAGCAGTTCAGGCCCGCCGTGCGTCTGCATGGCGGTGACGGATATACGGTGGAGCTGTGTGCCGGCATCGTGGACAAGGAGATGCCGCTGGTGCAGATCGCCAAAGAGGAGATCTTCGAAGAGACGGGCTATGACGTACCGATCGAGCGGATCGAGCGGATCACCTCTTTTTATACCTCCGTGGGGTTCGCGGGGGCCAAACAGACCCTCTACTATGCCGAAGTGGAGCGTAGGATGCGAGTGAGCGAGGGGGGTGGTGTCGACGACGAGTCGATCGAAGTGGTGATGCTGCCGACCGCTCGAGCACGCGAATTTATCGACGATGAATCGGTGGCGAAGACGCCTGGGCTGATGTTCGCCTTCATGTGGTTTTTCGAAAGAGCTCGTATGGATCAAGGAGATGCGCGATGATGCGATTCGAACAGTGGTTTCATGGCACGGATGTGATGTATCATGCGGTGGATCGGGTGATCGCCGAAGGGAAGACGCCGTGGCAGCACTATCTATTTTTCGAGCATCCGGTCTTTGGCGTGACGATCGCCATCGACGGCGATATGCAGTCGTGCCAAGCGGACGAGGGGATCTATCACGAAGCGTTGGTCCATCCGGCGCTCTTTTTTCATCCGAATCCCAAAAATGTCCTGATCATGGGTGGCGGCGAAGGGGCGACGGCCAGAGAGATCCTACGGCATTCCGGCGTCGAGCGTTGCGTGATGGTGGACATCGACGGCGCATTCGTCGAAGCCTGCCGAAAATACGCGCCTACCTGGTCGGAAGGGGCGTTCGACGATCCGAGATTGGTACTCAAGATTATGGATATCAACGACTATTTCGATGAAGCCCAAATCCCCTTCGATGTGGTGATCGGCGATTTGGTGGATGTGGCCGATTGGTCCTCGCCGGTGGCGGGGCTTTATAGCGAGACCTTCTACGACCGGCTCAAAAAGCTCTTGGCTCCCGACGCCGTCGTGGCCACCCAAGCGGGGGCGTTGGACTTGAACGAAGCGATCAATCATCGAAAGGTGCGTCGAAGTCTGGCCGCCTCGTTCGAACATGTCGCCAGCTACGGTGTCGTCGTGCCCAGTTTTGGAGGGATGTGGAGCTACGTGGTCGCATCCGACGTACCGCTGGATGTCGAAGAGATGGCCAAGCGGGCGGAAACTAGCGCTGTCATGTTGCCGGCTATCGGTGCGGAAAATCTTGCGGCCCTTTTCGCCCTCCCTCGTCGCATCGCACGCTCTTTGGAGAAGTAGTCATGCCCGATCGCCTCAAACTGGTCGGTTTCAACAATCTCAAAAAACAGCTCAGTTTCAGCTTCTACGATTTCGTCATCGCTCCGAGCGAGACGGAGAAGGCCAACTACGCCCGCTACATCAACGACCGTTACAGTGCCGAAAAGATCGCCGAACTGTTGCGCAAGATCGTCGCGATCATCGAAGCCAATATCCTGGCCGAATCGATCCAGAATTACGATCCCTACGGTGCGAGTGCGATGCTGCTGCTTAGCGACATCAAAGCGGGCAGTTGCCAGGTCGATTTCCACCTGGACAAAAGCCATATCACCGCCCATACCTACCCCGATTTCGAAGAGCCCAACGGTGTGGTCAGTTTTCGGGTCGATATCGATATCTCCACCTGTGGCGAGATCACACCTCTCAAATGTCTCGACCATATTTTCAACTTCTTCGATACCGACGTGGTGGTGATCGATTACATCGTCCGCGGTTATACGCGCGCTTGTGACGGCCGGAAAGTCTATATCGATCACCGTATCAATTCGATTCGTGACTACATCGACCCTGACATCATGCGCCATTTCGAGTACAAGGATTTGATCTTGCAAAACGACAATATCTGGCAGCTCAAAATGATGCGTACCGACTATCCGATGGACGAGTTTTTCGATGACGATACGGCTCTCACCGAAGCCGAGCAAAAGGTAGCGCTTGCCACTCTCTATCGCGAAATTCGCGAAATTTTCGATCAGTGAGCGCGACCGTTCGCAAAAGCGTCTCTTCCGACGAATGGGCCGACGTATCCCTCGATCCGCCCAGCGAAATCCTTAGTCGATGAAACGTTGCAGCAGCCCATCGTACGCATCGATGCGACGATCGCGAAGAAAGGGCCACCATCGCCGAACGGTCTCGCTGCGACGATAGTCGATCTCGACCAGCCGCAGGGCCTCCTCTTCGTCTGCTTGGGTCAGGATTTCGCCCTGAGGCCCGGCGGCGAAGCTTCTTCCCCAAAATCGAATCCCCTCTTGGACACCACTGGGATCCTTTTCGAAGCCGGTGCGATTGACGGCGATCAGAGGCAGGCCGTTGGCTACGGCATGGCCCCGTTGGACACTCACCCAAGCGTCCAGCTGGCGTTTTTTTTCGTCGTCGTCGTCGCTATCGAACCATCCGATGGCGGTAGGGTAGATCAATATCTGCGCCCCTTGCAGTGCCATCAACCTAGCCGCTTCAGGGTACCATTGGTCCCAACAGACCAGTACGCCCAGCCGTCCCACCGACGTATCGATAGGACGAAAACCCAAATCACCGGGGGTGAAATAGAACTTTTCGTAAAAACCGGGATCGTCGGGAATGTGCATTTTGCGGTATTTGCCGGCGATGGTGCCGTCTTTTTCGAAAACGACGGCGGTATTGTGATAGAGCCCCGGCGCGCGTTTTTCGAACAATGAAGTGACCAATACCACCCCATATTTTTCCGCCACATCGGCCCAAAAGCGGCAATCCTCTTCGAAGGTTTCCGCAAGATCGAAGTATTCGACCGATTCATGTTGGCAAAAATAGGGGCCTTGGTGCAGTTCTTGCAATACGACGAGTTCGGCGCCTTGCCGGGATGCTTCGCCAATCATTCCGACGCTCTTTTCGCATGTCGCTTGTTTGGTACCTTGCCAGCTATGTTGTATCAAAGCGGTTCGCATGGTTCTCTTTCTCGGTTTTTTTGAAAAGATTGTAACATCTCCCGATAGCATGCATTTTTATAGATTAAGCTATACTTAAAAGAAATAGGAACATAATGAACATAAGGTATCAATGATTTGACGCTGTTTATTGCGGGAGACGGTCCAAATTTGATCACCGGAAAGGTCGTTTCTAATGAAAACAGCAAAAAGAGTCATGTGGGCCGGTATGATGCTCATGTCGGTCTCGGTGCTCGCGGATGGGCCGCAAGCAATGTTCGGTGTCACATATACATGGGGTGGAGAGGTCGGAAGTGGTGACGTGGGGATTTCCATCAAAGTGGTCTCCAGCCGCGAGAAGCACCAGTTGATCGGTGCGGCCGGTGTCACCTACTATCCGTGGGCACCTCTCGACAAATTCGGCGCGGATTTGAGTGCAGGCTATCTTTTCGAACGATTCGCTCTAACCGGCGGTTGGGATTTTATACGTCGAGATTGGATCGTGTCGGCAGGATATGTCAATACCATCGAAAAGAGTGATGGCGATCCGACGTCCGAACAAGATCCTCCCGCCGATGGGAATGCCGGAACTTCGGACGAAAATCCAACGGATACGCCTCCTTCGGGGGAAGGCGCCACCTAATCTAGTCTAGGCGTAATAGGTAGGGATCTGCATCGTCGAGCAGTGGAGACTGCCGCCTTGTTCGATCAAGGGAAGGCAGTCGATGGGAATGATCTCTTTGTCGGGAAAAAGCGTTTTGAAAAGAGCCACCATCGCCCGATCCTCCGCATCGGCGTAGGTGGGTAGCAAGAGCACGTGATTGGCGATCAGAAAGTTGGCGTAAGTGGCCGGGAGTCTTTTGCCCGCTTTGTCATATTTAGGCGCAGGCAACGGAAGGGGGACGAGGCGGTACGGTCGTCCCTCTTTGGTTCGAAAGGTCGCCAATTCTTCGGCCATTTCACCCAACGGGTCATAGTGAGGGTCGCTCGGATCGTCGCAAGTGACGTAGGCGATCGTCCGTTCATCGATAAAACGCGCCAACGTATCGATATGTGCGTCGGTGTCGTCGCCCGCCAGCTCACCGTGGTGAAGCCAAAGTATACGGTCGACGCAGAGTTTGTCTTCAAGTAGCGCTTCGATCGCCTTTTTGTCGTAGGTGGGATTACGATTGGGATTGAGAAGGCAGCGAGTGGTCGTCAGCAGGGTACCCCGGCCATCGGTTTCGATCGATCCGCCTTCAAGGACGAAATCGATTTTTTCGTAGTCACCGTAGAGGTAGCCTTTGTCGACGAGTGTTTTCGTGACGCCGTCGTCGAGAGCACTTTCGAATTTGTTACCCCACCCATTGAACGTAAAATCCAAAAAGGTGCGTCGACCGTCACGATAGACGGTGATGGGGCCGTAATCTCTGGTCCAGGTGTCGTTGTAAGCGGTTTCGATGAAAGTGATGTTGCGGGTATCGCAAAAGAGTTCTTTGGCGCTTTTCGCATCCTGGCACAACAGAAGCAGCGGCTGGTTCCAAGCGATCGAGCTGGCGATACGCACGAAAGGGGTCAGCGCTCTTTTCAAATCGCCTGCCCAGTCGGTTCCTTCGTGAGGGAGCGCCATCAAAACGCTCTCTTGGCGATGCCACTCAGTCGGGAAGGTGCACGCTGTCATCTTCATCCGATTGGATGCGTTTGATCACTTTTTTGGTCATAACGAGGACGAAAACGACCGTCGCTATCATCCCCAGTAGTTTGATGGTCGTGACGATCGGGTGATGATCCGCTTCGTTCGGAAGAAACCGAGGTTCGGCCCATAAGGGCAGAAGCACCATCGGAAAGAGTGCGATAGGTTTTGGCATGAATCCTCTCCTCTCTTTGCTTACGTGGTGTCGAAATGCGTTACAATAACGCCATGTCGCATATCGAAATATCTCAGAGCAATTTTCTGCACAATCTTAACCAAATCGTCCTCAAAACGCAATCGGTCGAAAAGGTCGCTTTGGTGCTCAAAGACAACGCGTACGGCCATGGTTTGGATATTATCGCTAGATTGGCCCATACCGCCGGCGTGAAGGAAGCGGTCGTGCGCAATCTAGCGGAAGCCCGGCGCATCTCTCACCTTTTCGACAGGATACTCGTTCTCAACGATAGGCCGTCCACTACGCCCTCCGAGCGCTTCTCTTTCGCCGTCAACGACCTCGTCGCTTTGCGAAGTATGCCCAAGGGTACGCCGGTCGAGTTGAAGATCGATACGGGGATGCACCGCCACGGTATCCGACCAGAACACATCGAAGAGGCACTGGAGACGATCGCTGCACGTTCGTTGAAGCTGATCGGTGTGATGAGTCACTATCGCGGTGCCGACGAAATGGGCAGCGATTTTTTTTGGCAGCGGAAAAATTTCGATCGCTGTTGCGAAAATATCGAAAAGCTCGGTATCTCGGGTTGGCGAAGACACAGTTGCAACTCCGCGGCGCTTTTTCGACTTGAGCGGTTCGACGAAGATATCGCCCGGGTCGGGATCGCGGCCTATGGTTGCTTGCGACTGCCGCAACCTTTCGATCGGCCCGATCTCAAGCCGGTCATGCGACTCTTCGCCGACCGTTTGAGCAGTAGGCGCGTCACCCCTTCGATGGGTATCGGCTACGGTGGAGAGGGTCGGGTGTCAACCGCCACGACCGTATCGACGTACGATATCGGTTATGGCGACGGTTGGCTTCGCGGGGATGCGAGAAACCCCTACCGACTCCCCGATGGCCGTGCGATGATCGGACGGGTATCGATGGATATGTTTTCCCTCGAAGGGGACGACGAGAGGGTCTCTCTTTTCGACGATGCGGCCGAAGCCGCCAGGCAGTTTGGAACGATAGCCTACGATATTTTGGTCAAACTCTCCCCTGAGATTCCTAGGGTGGTCGTATGAAATTCCTCGTCGCGATCGCCCTTTGTTCGCTGCTTTATCCTCTTTATGTGGTGCATAAGCAGTTGTCGGGTCACAAAGAGAGGATCGAAAAGGATCCTTCCCAATGGGGGGCGACGTTCGAGGATATCCTCTATCGGGCCGAGGATGGGGTCGTGTTGCGCGGCTGGTGGGTGCGGGGAGAAAGCGATCGAGCCGTTTTGTTGCTTCACGGCAAGGGCGGGAGTCGCAATGGATACCATTGTGGAATCTTCGATCTAGGGCGTTGGTATTGGCGACGGGGATATTCGGTGATGATGGTCGATCTTCGAGCCCATGGCGAAAGCGGAGGGCATTACACCACTTTGGGCCTCAAAGAGCATCGTGAGCTCCTTGCATGGCTTGAAAAGATCGATCCTGACCATCGTTATCGTTGGTGTGTCCATGGATTTTCGATGGGAGCCGTCACGGCGATGATGATGCGCCAAAAAGCACCGACCGTCGTCGAGCGTGTCGTCGCCGACGCCCCTTGGATCGATTTCGGTTATCTGGCGATGCGAGAGCTTCGAAAAAGGGCGTGGTTGCCGCCTACGTTCTATTCTTACGTCCGTTGGATCGCCGAAACTTTTTTTGGCCAGAATTTCGATGTGATCGACAATCGCGAAAGGGTGCGGTCGCTTTGCAAAGAGCCCGTTCTCTATCTTTTCGAAGGGGACGATACGCTGTTGGGGAGCTACCATGCCGACCTCTTGCACGAACTCTGTTCCGAAGCTCGGATCGAGCGTTTCGACGGTCTAGATCACGTCGAAGCCTTCAAAGAGCGTCCCCAAGCCTATACCGAAATTCTACGATCCTACGGTTTGTAGAGCCTCCCTCAAGCGATTTCGTCGCGGAGTTTTGAAGCTAGAAGCAACGAGACGAGGAGGGTCGCCGCCGTCACGCCATAAAGCAGTGCGAAACTGCCCCAATGCAACAAGACACCTCCAACGATCGAAAAGAACATGCCCAGCGAGACGATATTCATCTGCACGGCGACGTAGAGCGGCCGTTTCGTTTCCGGAGCGAGAATCAGGATGAGGTTGGAACTGGCGATGCGACTGCCATCCCCCGCCGCGCCCAGCAGAAAGAAGATGAGGCCGTATGCAAGAAGGGTTTGGGCGAAAAAGGCGAGAAGGACGGCGGCCAGTTTGAAAAAGATACTCAGCCAAGCGACGAGACGATAGCGGCCAAGGCTCCCCAAACGTCCCCACAAAGCGTTGCTGAGCATCGCGCCGACCATCTGGATCGTGATCAAAAGGCCGATCTCCTTGCCCCCTAGATGGATCGTCTGCTTGGCATCAAGGATGATGAAAGGCATCGCCATCAAGTAGGCGTAGGCGAGCAAAAAGGTAGCCACCTGTATTTGCATCTGTCTATCGTTTTTCAACAGCTCCAACGCATGGGATAAAAAAGCGCCGAAACTCTCGATTTTCGTCTCGAAGTGCTTTTTGATCGGCTCTTCGATCGTCGCGAAAGCCACCAGACCGATTCCCATCAAAAGGGCGCTGATCATAAAAAGATAGGCAAAATCGTAAGGGGGTTCGAATCGCTCCAGGACCCATGCCGCCACGCCGCCGCTGATGAGTGCGCCAAGACCTGAAAAAAATTGCCGCCACGCCATCGTTTTGCCCCGAAAACGGTGGGTGAAGATTTTGGCGACGATTTCACGAAAGTAGATGGCGCCGAAACCTGCGCTGAAACTGAAGAGAAAAAGACCGATACCGATCACCCATAGCGTCAGCGTCGGATGGTTTTCGCCAAAAAGCCAGATGCCTATCCCGATCCCGAACCAAGAGAGAAAGCGAAAGGCGAAGACGCGGCGCAGATAGGGCAGCATCCTTTCGTAGTGTTGGGCTCGGTAGGCGGCGTAGAGCTGCATCAAAACGGCGCCCCCTCGTTGCAGGGCGCTGAAAAAGCCGATCAGCATCGGCGAACCACCGAAGTGCTGGACCATCAGCGGTAAAATCGTCGAGGGTTCGGCGACGGTAGTGCCCAGGGAGAGAAAAAAACCGTGTAGGATGTTTTTGACGTGGTTGGGGAACTTATCCACCGATTCGCTCCCATCCTTCGTCGATCGATCCCACCTTGCCGTAGACGAACGCGTAGACGGCCGCGTTGAAGCGGGCGAGATCGATCAGGTGCTCGTCCGGATCGAGTGTCATAGCCAGGAGTTCGTCATGGGGCCGGCGGGTGAAGTTTTTGGTGATTTGGATACCGTATCGTGAAGGATCGATCCTCAGTTCTTCGCATTTACCGTCGCGGCAGAGCCAGAGGCGACATTTGCCGAAAATCTCCGGTGTCCCTTCACTCCCTTTGAGGATGGCCAACCGTTCGTAACGCGGTGCGAAAAGTTCGACGTATTTCGCAACGTAAGGCTTGTGGAAGACACCGATGAGAGCGCATGTGGCCCGTGCGACGTTGGGAAGCCGCTCGAGAGTATTGAGACCGGTGCGTAGGCCCAATTTCCGTCGGATAGGGGTCAAAGCCGCCAGGGCGGGTGCGTAGTCGCGACGGTCGAAATAGTGAAGGTTTGCAGGGGGCGTGATCGCTCGATGGAGCGCCTTGACGGTGAGTCCTCCTTTGGAGGGTTGGCGTTCGTCGCCGTAGACGACGAGACGAATTTTCAAAGGTTCGAGTCGCGATGCGACGAGGGGGAAGAGATAGGGTTCGTCGTTTTTGCCGTCGAAAGGATAACCCAATTCCAAAGACTCGGCGATCGGGGTGTGACGCGTGTAGCGATCGAGTACCGCCAGAGCGCTCGCGAACTCTTCGTCGCTTTCGGGTTTGAGACGCCATCCGAGTAAAAAAGCGGCGATCTGCTCGGGTGCGGCTTGTCGGTTCAGCATCCGCTCCATCGCGTCGGCCATCTCTTCGGCCGTCAGGTCCCGGTTGTGTTTGACGCCGGTACCGACACATTTGATATAGCGGATGAAAGGGTCCTCTTCGATGGGCATATTCTCTCTTTTGGACGGTGGGGCGAATCGCCGTCAGGTTAGCGGCGCATCATCTCTCGTCGAATCTCTTCGAGCCGTTCGATACGCTGTTCGGTGGTGGGGTGGGTGCGGAAAAGGTTGGCGAAACTGATATCCTTGCCGGTGAAAGGATTGACGATGAACATATGGGCCGTTTCGGGTGTCGCTTCGGGAAGAATGCCTTGACGGTTGTAGTTTTCCAACTTCATCAGCGCGCTCTCCAGCCATTCGGGATGGCCCGTCAGATAGGCGGCGCCTTCGTCGGCCTGGAATTCTCGACTACGGCTGACGGCCATCTGAATGATACCTGCGGCCAGCGGTAGAACGATCGAAAGAATCAACATGACGAGAGGATTGGGGCTCTCCTCGTCCCTGCCGCCGAAAAAGGCGCCAAACTGCATGATATTGGCGATCCAAGCGATGGCACCGGCGATCGTGGCGGCGATCGTACCGATCAAGATATCGTAGTGACGGACGTGGCTCAGCTCGTGAGCCAGTACCGCTTCGATCTCCTCTTCGTTCAGCAGATCCAGTAGCCCCTCCGTCACCGCGACCGCCGCGTGGCGGGGGTTTCGGCCGGTGGCGAAGGCGTTGGGCACCTGTTCGGGAATGATGTAGACTTTGGGCATCGGCAAGCCCGCTTTCTGGGCCAAGCGTCGAACGATGGCGATAAGACCCGGGGCGCTTCGTTCGTCGACTTCGACGGCATGATAATGGGCAAGGACCAGCTTGTCCGAGTAAAAATAGGAAAAGAAGTTCATCACTCCGGCGATAATCAGAGCGATCAACATTCCACTCGTCCCACCGAACATGCCACCGATCCAGACCATCAACAGCGTCATCAGTGTCAAAAGGATAATGGTTTTGACGGTTTCCATCACGAGATGTCCTTTTTTAGATTTAGTCTTTGTGACTAAAATATACTACCGAATTCGTATAAAGTCAAGGTTGTTCCACCCATTTTATCGCATCTTGAAAGATGACCCCGTCGATACCGGATGCCAAGGCCGACGCCATCTCTTCCTCTTGGTGAATGGGTACGACGATTTTCGCATCGAAAAGATAATGGTCGGCCAGTTTTTGTAAGGATTCCGCTAGTGTGAACTCGGCGAGGATATAGCGTGCGCCAAGGGCGTTGGCGAGCGCCGCTTCGGTGGCGTTTTGGGCCATGACGGCAAAAGGGAGCCGTTGGGCACTGCAATGTTTGGCGAGTTCTTTGGCCTCCTGCCAAGCCCCCAACCATAAGGTGGCGTTGGGCGGGGTTCGTTCGATCTCTTCGAGACTCTCCACGAAGTAGAGGGGTTCGAAAGGGATGTCGGGGTGCCCTAAAATCACCATCACTTCACTCCTGCACACTTTTTGGAGCAGTAGTAGCGGCCGGAAACGATGATCGCTTCGTGGCTACTGACGTAGGTGCCGCATTTTTCGCAAGGGACCATGATCTCTTCATCTTTTTTCTCTTTGTGCCGGCGTTCTTTGGTTCGAGCCTCTTGGGCCTTTTTCTCTCGGTGTCGTTGGACCTGGGGTTTTTTGATCAAAAAAAACCAGACCGCCCAAATGACGGCCGCGGTGAGGAGAAGTTTCAGCATCGGTTGGGTTCCTTTATCCAGAGATAGCGGCGTTGGCCGCGGCGTACGATCGTATAGGAGCAGTGGGAGATGGTCTGCGTCTCATGGGTCACCTGTTCACCTTTGTAAAAAAGTAAATGGGTCTTCTCGTCGACGAAGGGGCGACACCACTCGAGCAATCGGGACGTTTCGGTGACGGCTCTGGAGGTGATGAGCTCGAAAGGCCGAGGCGTGAGCTCTTGGATGCGTCTGGTGTCGACGGTCACTCGCTCGAGTCCCATCTCCATCGCCGCGTAACGCAAGAATGCCGCACGTTTTCGTAGCGGTTCGCACAGTATGCTATCGGTTCGGGGCCAGACAGCCGCCAAAACGAGCCCCGGAAACCCGGCACCCGTACCGATATCCAACAAAGAAGCGGGCCTATGGAGCAAAAAGGTGATCGGATAGATCGAATCGACGATCTGCGCTACGATCTCTTCGGGTGATTTCGCACCTGTGAGGTTGTGGATACTATTCCATGCCGAGAGAAGATCGACGAATTGAACGAGTCGTTCGATAGCGTGCTCGTCGAGCTCGATTCCGTCTCTTCTCAATGTGGCGCGAAGCGTGTTTTCCGTACGCATCAATTCTCGATGTTCCATCAAAAAAGATGCCCCATCTTCTCTTTTTTGATTTTCAGATACTCTTCGTTGTGGGGATTGGGGGTGATGACGATAGGTAGGCGTTCGACGATCTCGATATCTTCGAGACTTTCGATCTTTTTGGGGTTGTTGGTCAAAAGGCGGATCCGTCGGATTTTGTAATGGCCAAGTATCCGTTCCACCATTTCGTAGGTCCGTTCGTCGGCACTGAAGCCCAACTGGTGATTCGCCGCGACGGTATCGAAACCTCGATCTTGCAACGCGTAGGCGTTGACTTTGTTGAAGAGTCCGATATTACGCCCCTCCTGACGTAGATAGATCAGCATCCCCCCCTGGCTTTGGATGAAATGCATCGCGAAGGCCAGCTGTTCGCCGCAGTCGCATTTGCGGCTACCCAGCGCATCGCCGGTCAAGCATTCGGAATGAACCCTTACGACGGGGAGGTCGGGCATCGGGTCGGTAAAAAGGGCCAGATGCTCTTTGTAGCAGCCGTCTTCGAGCCGCTCTTTGAAGGCTTGGATTTTGAAGTCGCCAAATCGTGTCGGAAGATTGGCCACTTCGGAGATTTCGACGTTCATTCGCTCTTTTTCCTGATATTCTGGTA
>CAZORY010000001.1:0-44225 GCA_964582435.1 uncultured Campylobacterales bacterium | reverse complement strand
CCTTCAAATCAAACATGTCGAAAAACTCCACGATCAGGATCTGAGCGAAGGCTTCGGCTATGTCGATCTACCTCACGGATTGGAGCGCAAATACCCGAACGCCAACAAAGAGCTGGCCTGGCAGTACCTTTTTCCGATGAAAAAACGTTCCCAAGATCCAAGAAGCGGAAAAATCATCCGTTTTCATATTTTGCCAGGGACATTCGGGCGCAACATCAAAGTCGCCGCACAAAAAGCGAAGATCCCCAAGAAAGTATCGGCCCACACCTTTCGCCACTCCTGCGCCACCCATCTTCTTCAAGTAGACGTGGATATCCGCACGATCCAAGGGCTACTGGAACACAAGGATATATCCACGACGATGATCAATACCCATATCGTCAGAGAGTTGAGCCCGCGAACCATCCAAAGCCCTCTGGATATGTGATCGAAATCATTTTACTTGAAATACCAATCCACTCCATCTTTGTAGCCGTTGGCAAATCCTAGGTACTTCTCTTTCGCTTTGCCCCACCCTTTTTGCACGATCTCTTCTAGGGATTTGCTACCGTCTAGAATCTCCTTGAAATCATCTTTGCCCCAGGCTTTGCTATCGGCATGATCTTGGACCAGTTTGGCCAGCTTCTTGGCATCCATACACCCATAGTCCATGTCGGAGAGGCCGATCGTTCCGGCGACATCGTGGGAGATGGCGGCCTGGGCCTTATCCATGGTAGGCTTGAGCGTCTCTTGAGGCTGGGTGGCCGCTTCCAGATAGTTGCCAAGCCGTCTGGCGAATCCGTGGGCGCACCGCTTGATCGTCTTCCAATCGGTCAACTGCAGGGAAAAGCCCGCCGTCGCCCATACGGCGTTTTGCACGCCGCGCCAAAAACCCATCATATAATCGAGCGTACTGGCCAAGGCCTCGCCGATTTGGCTTTCAACCACGCCCCGTTCTCCGCTATCTAGATAGGACCAGACTTTGCCACTCTCCGGCTCGATCTCCAACCACGCCGTCCTAAAGCCTTTATCCGAAATTTGCAAAGGTTTTTGGGGAAAGAGTAGGAAATTTTCACTTTTGGCGATATGCTCGTAGACGAATCTCGGATATCCCGATCGCTTCAACACTTCCGCCACTTCGCTATTTTGTTCAGGCAGTATCGGCAACAATTTCGTATCTTTGGGCAATGCCGCCAGTAGCGCCATCGCATTGACGCCGTTTGGGACCGCTTTGGCTTCCAAGTCGGTGTAGTAAAATCCTGCCATCGTATCGAAACGCTTGGCGGTCTTTTCGTCGGCGCGAATCTCGGGATAGGGCTGCACCAGGTCCAGCGTCGTATCGAGCATTCCGCTCTCTCTATCCAGCCTGAAACCTGCCACCAAAATTCTGGGGGTTTTGACGCGAAGGATCGTAGTATGCAGCTTCTTGGCCAGTTCTCGTTCGTATGGACTCTGAGCTCCTACGAATCGCGCCACGATCCCGCTTCCAAGCCATTTGAGCCTAGAGAGTGTATCGGGATTTTTCGACTTTTCGTACTTTTGTCTCCAGATCGCATCCGCTTTTCGAAGAGTCTCTTTGGTCAGGTCCGGCACATTGAGACCCATGACGAAAAACGACTCCGTCGGCCACTCCTTTTTCGCCATATCCCGCACCAGCAGATAGTCGTCGCTCGGCGTATGGAAATAGATCTTGATCTGCAGGGGCTCGTAGCGTTTGAGTTCGAGAACCTCCTCGCCGATCTCCCTACCTTTGGGAGAGTCGCAAACCGCTTGGATGATCAGCCCTTTTTGCAGATCCTGTTTTTGAGTGAATCCTAAAGCTATGGGGCCGGTGCTCAGTTGCGCGAGCGTATACTTGGTACTCAACAGCGTCAAGCTCTTCAAATTCTCCTCGTCGCTGCCGGCAAGTGCGTCGGTGACTTCTCGACTCGCCTCCATCTGGCCCGATGCGAGCGCTTTGGCGACGATCTCCACCTCGATCGAGAGGGTCAGATCCTTTTGGCTCCCCTCTTCGATACGATCGATGAAGCCCTTCCAATCCTCGGCCTCTTTGAAAAGCGGCATCACGAGCAGATGGCGCCGACCCTTCTCGTCGCGATAGGCGATGGCCGGTAGTTCCGAAATGTCGACCTTTTCATTGGCGAAAACTTTCCGGGCCTCCGCCTTGCCCCGATCGTTCAATACGACCGTTTTGCGATGGGTCTCGATCCCTTGTTTGGCCAAAATCTTCTCGGCCATCACCGCCAACTCGTTCTCCGTCGTCCATCCTTGGGTCCATACGGCTTCAGGTGCGTAGGCCACTTCCCATGCTCGGGCATTGGAAGAGTAGAGGCGCAATCTCTTGACCGATTTCGCAAGATCGGATAGGGTTCGGATCTTTTTCCACCGATCGGCCCCGCCGACAAGCAGCGAAGGTGGTTTTCTGGGAATTCCTTTGACCTTGCCATCGAGGGTGACAGCGGCGATCTCTATGCTTCCTGGTTTGACGAAGCCCTCGGCTTCACGGATTCTTGTCATTTTGGCGATCGCTTCATCCAACGCTTCCTTGGCACTATCGTCGGGAGTGTATTCCGTATGTCTCGTGAGCCAAGCTTCATAGGGAAATGGCGGCAATTTATCCTCCAACGAGAGGTTCAATCCTTTGAAGATCGTGGAAGTGAGCTTGAAATCTCGAGGCTTCGTCTGTGGCGGCAAGTCGAAAAAGACGAAGCCTCTGCGTGCATGACCGTTGAGTACGAGGGTATCGCCGTAGAGTTCCGTCAAATACCCCTGCTTCACGGGTAGTACATCCCCTTCGACGCTTTTGATGACATTGTGTCCGAAACTTGCCAGACCTTTGGATCTCTCGATCCCCTTTTTCAATGCGATATCTCTTTTGGCGAACCGTTTTTTCGCCGCCTTCGTCGCGTCGAGCGATAGAAAATCGCCTATGACCGTCGAGACATCGTCTCGCACGTCTTCGATCGCCACGTCGGCTACGATATGATCCTCATAACGATAAAGGCCGTACACTTTGACGGAAGCTCCCTCCCCTTCGCCTTGGGCAAGAGGCGGATGCGTTTTTCGAGATTTCGAACGTTTGAGGGGCAGTACGACGTCGTCGCCTTTGAGATCGACGACCAATGCGCACGGATAGTCCGCCAACGCTTTGGGGATTTCGAAAAGTACTCGCAGTTTGTTGAAAGATCCGGGTGTGAGAATCGTCGGTTTGTAAAATCCCAGAGGGATTCGACGGGTCAACGGGTGCATCGAAAAATAAAAAGGCCCCTCGGGGGTTTCGACGAAGAGTCTGAAACGCCGATAAGGATCGATGAAAAGATGCGCCTGGACCTTCGAGATAAAGGTCAGATCGACCTGGCGGAAGAGATTGCCCGATTCCGCCTCCACTTCGTCCACCTTGTCGCGATCCACCATCCCGTCGGCTTTCAGCGAAAACGTATCGGAGAGTTTTCCCTCCACACGCTTGGGAAGTCGGACGATCCGCTCTTTGCGTACCTTCATCACACCGCTGATGGGTAGGTCGATGTGCCCGTAGGCGGTATCGTATAGATGCAAAGCGCTTTGGGTCATAAATTCGTCGGGTACCTCGAAGATCAGCGTCCCCTCCACCGTTTTGCGAGGTGTGATGTAGATGGCGTCGTCACTGGGCAGTACCAGGGGCAGATTGGCAAGATAGGAGGCGTCCGAGAGAGGAAGAAAGCGTTGGTTATTCCACGAAAGAAAGAGATGTAGCCTCGCATCGGGTATCAGGTAATCGGGAATTTTCTTGACCACTCTGGCGTTTTTCTCCATGCCACCGCCCACCCATGCGGCGGGATGGGAAGATCCGTCGGGATAGACGACCACTTTCTGGGGTTTGAGGATATTTTTCATCTTGAGGCGCAATGCCAGATAGCGACCGTTGGAGGGCTCGACGCCTTTGAGTTTGGAGAGAAATACCGCCTCTTCGATCGTGATTTTCACCGCTTTATTGGAGGCTGTGACATGCAAAGGGATGCGCTTGATCACCTGCGCCTGACGGCCGACGATGTCGTCGCCCGTGATGAAACGGCTCAGCACACCGTCGTACGGCTTGATTCTTTCCGCTTTTTTCCACCTCAAAGATTCGGGATCGACGTTGATCGAATGATCGATAGGTAGAGTTTCTTCGACGAAAATCGCATCCGAATGGAGCGAACGACGTCCATACCGGTCGGTCGATTTCCATGTCACGCGTAGCGTATGACCCTTTTGGACCGGGGCGCGGCCGACCTTCTTGGAAAGTTCGGTCAGCGCCTTTTCCCAATCGCTTGGATCGGTGGAGACGACCGATTGGCCATTCGCCATAGCCGCGGCCTCTTCGAAAACTTTGGCATCTTTGCGGGCGACCATACCGACGATCAAGGTTTTGACACCATCGTCGCCGAGGGATTTGAGAATCCTCTCCAACGCCTCTTTGTTATCATCGTCCACCGCCATCGCCTCGTCGGTGATATAGACGAGATAGCGGTTTTTCGAAGGTGTATCGTGAAGAAGTTTGTAAGCCGAACGCAAAGAGGCGATGATTTCCGTACCGGAGAGCGGTTTCATCGACGACAATGCACGCACGACACTCTCTCTATCGTCGGTCAAGACCTGCTCGATACGCACATGGTCACTGAACGTCATCATCTGAATCGAGAAATTTTTCGGCAATGTTTGGATGAAGTCGTGTAGAATCTTTCGTACCTTCTCCATTTTGCCTTCCATCGAGCCGCTGTTGTCCACCAAAAGTGCCAGAACGGGTCGATCTCCCGCCATCCCTCGTTTGGGTTTTTTATAGGTCAAACGCCACTGATGGCCTAGGTTTTTCTCGATTTTTTCAAAAACTTTTTTCAATGCCTCGGAGTCTTCGGCGCTATAAAACGCCCCACCGGTGAGCGACGACAATCTTTCGAGCGTTACGCTGTCGGGTTTTTTCCCGAATCCTATGGTGAAGATCGGAATATCGATCCCTTTGACGCGATTGAAAATCTCTTTTTCCGTCGTCTTGCTACCCGGGCCCGTATCGTTGTAGTTGGCATCTTTACCGTCCGTAAAAAGCACGATGGCGGGACGATCGGCACCGTGCAACAGGTCGATGCCTTTGTCCAACGCGTCGTAAAGGGCCGTGGCACCGTTGGCTCGGATCTTTTTCAACGATTGCGCCACTTTCGACGGCCTTCCTTTGGCGACGAGCTTGGGACGCGTATCGAAATCCACCAGATAGACGACACTCTTTTTCGGCAATGTTTTGAGGAATTTGGAGGTCGCATCGAGGGCTTTTTTCATCGTCCGTTTCATCGAACCGGAAGAGTCGAGCAGTACGACGATATGCAACGGTGTCCGCAAACGTCGAACCTCGAGCGGTTGGCCCTCGATGCCGCCTGCCACGACCGAAAGCTCGTCGAGTCGAGGAGGCTTGGATGTTTGCGGAAAGTTCAAGAGAGTGAAATCGACATAACTGCCCTTCGCTTTCGTCCCTTGTTTGAGAATCTTCAGTTGAACGTCGTCATCCGTTTCGAAGATCGCATTCATCGCGGCCGGCCATTTCACTTCCGTCAGGTAGCCAGAATAGACAGGTATCATTCGGGCCGCGACACGGGTGATTCCCGCATCGATTTGACGATCGTCGAAAGGAGAGACTTGCAATCTCCAAAATCCGGCAGGAAGCCAAAAGACGATATCGCCATTGGGTGTCAAATCACCGTTCGTTGCTTCGGGTTTCAGATTTTTCAGCATATACTCCATACCGTTTTCAGGTATGGCTTTGGCCATCCCGTAGGGTACGTTTTTCAAGACGATCCCCCCAGTACGAGGCCCTTTGTCGATAGGTATCAATCGACCTTCGACGTTCAACGCCATCGTCATTTTCACATCGTTGGCCGTATAGTCGTTTCTCACGCTGCAACGTAAAGCCCCATCCACAAGCGGCAGACCATAGAGATGATTGACCCCTTCTTGTCCCGAAATTTTCCTGGCGTAGTCGATCTTTTCACGATATTCGCCCTCGATCCTCTCACCGTTCAACTCCATCGAGATCGAGGTATCGTTACGATCGAGTCGAACCGATGCCGACACGTAGCTTCGGGTCGGTATTTTCACGTAAAAATATCGCGGCGAACCATCCCTAGGCAGCGTCAAAGAGATGGGAGAATCCACATCTACGAACCGTTGTTCGACGATCTTCATCGCCTCTTCGTCATCGATGTCGATCTTAAAATGGTAAACCTTCTCCTTTTCTTGCCAATATCCATGCAAAATCGTTCCCGATTTTTTCGTGATTTTGGCATTCAGACGGGCCAGGAGGGAGGCGATATCCTCGATCTTCGGCGATCCGCATTTCTTGACACGCCAGACCATGCCGTAGACGTCACGGCCTTCCATCGTCAGATAGTCACTGCTCTTTTCGGAAAAAGTTTTACAAAAGCCGCCTTGGACGAAAGTAGCGGCTTGTGGATAGCCGTCATCAGCCATGACGAAAGGTGTAAAAAACATTATCAAAAGCCACAGAAGCATCGATTTTCTCATAACAACCTCCCTATGAATCTTCAACAATTATTATTTATATTTCATAAAATGCTCTTTAAGCTAAAGTTTGTGCTACTTAAGACGCGGAAACGAAGCTTCGGATCACCTACAATGTCATCAAAAAAACGAGGAGTTGACGATGGTGATAAAAAGAGCCGAAGCGACGCATCTATTGGCATTGCTGCAAACGAAAGAGCGAGAAATCGACGTGAGTAAGCTGAACGAAACGGGATTGCGTCAGTTACAACTCGCCGGATTGATCCACTTCCCGACCCCCGCCAGCGTTTCTCTCACTTACGGTGGCGAAATGGTCGCCAGAGCTTTGCAGGAAGCGATCGAAGAAGGTCTTTTACCCAAAGTGACCGACTGGAACGATCGTTTCCGATGGATCGGCAGCGAAATCCTGGCGATGATGAAAAATGCCAAAAGAAGCGGCAATGTCTCAGCAATCGCATTGGAGGCACTGAAAAGTAGAGGCCTGGCCCACAAAGTTCACGACAAAGAGCGGAAAACCGATAGCTGGCAACTGAACGAAGTGGGAGAAGATGTGCTCAAAGCCTTCGAAATCGTCGAACCGGAACTTATGATCGACAACGATCTGGCCCATCTGATCCTCACGGCACCCGTAGGACCGACCGAAGCGGTGCATATGCCCTTCGACGAGACTCAAAAAGAGGCACTCGAAGCGATGAGAATCATCGCCTATTCGATTCCCAGAGGGGATATCGCCACGTTCACTGGTATCGGTCGTGCTGTGCGGAAAGTGCTTGAAAACGGTGCCACTGCTCCGGAAGGTGCGGTGATCGATACGCTGATCATAAATCTGGTGGCCGACGTGATGGACGGAGAGCCTATCGGCGAGGAAGCGACGACCCAGTTGGAGATGTCGGGCTATATCGACGATTCGTTGCAACTACTTCCGGCAGGCGAAGATCTGATGGCCCTACGAGCACTTCTGAAAAACCCGCAAGAGCGTAGACTTTTTAGCTTCGCCCTGACTCAGGAGATGGCCGAAACGCTCGTCAGCATCGCGAATATCGGCGAAGCTCATATCGACGACATCAAAAAAGAGATGGTCGATAAAAAAATCGCCGAATACAAAAAGCTGATCGAAGCGTACGGCCGTAGACTCGATGAAATGCCTTTGAAAAAACGGCAGATCGCCGAAGCTTTCATGGCGGCCAAAGAGCACGCCAAATGGTTCGAAAGCCATTTCGACATCCACGAATACCTCTACGGGCTCGAGGCGTTCGGCCTCGTCGAATCTAGCGAGGATGAGAAAGGCCAAGAGATCTATCATCTGACGACGAATGGCGAAAAGGTAGCCAAGGATCAAAAAGAGGAGTTACGAGCCATTTCGTCCCAGGCGATCAAAACGATCAAACTGACCCATCGAGCTTTCGAAGTCCCCCACCGTGCTTGGATCGAAAAAGCACGAGAGGAAAAGATTCTAGGCGAATATGGTCCGGGCCCTCGAGGAGAATTCTACGCCGAATTGAGCGACCTAGTGGAACGAAGACCCTTTATGACACGCTATGAAATGGATGTTTTCAAACGTATTCCAAATCGTGGCATGACGCTAGAACGACTACTCGACGAGGCGAAAACCGAGCACGACCGCCATATGATGGAAGCGGCGGTCGATATGCTAGAAGCGAGAGGATTCGTGGAAGTGTTGGCCGACGGTCACATCGTCGAAACGAAAGCCGGAGAGCTGATGGATCGAGCACTCAGCGGCGTGCCCGACAGTTTCGGTGCACCGATCACACCCGTCATCTATCGTGTCGTCAAAGCGGTCGCCGAAGTGGGAACCTTGTATGAAAAAGAGAAAAAGATCCGTATACTGCCCAAACATCATAAAGAGGCGTACAGAAGAAGCGGTTTGAGTCCGGAAACTTTCGAAAAAGCGTGGGTCGCCGCCAGAGAAGCCCACTATCTAGGCAAAAACGGCGTCAACGAAGCGGGTCTCGATCTTCTAGCCGCTGTCGAAGCGATGAATCGTCGATCTCATAGAACTTGAACCGAAAGGCTGGTAGAATGATACCAGCCAAACAGAGGAGAAGGGCGTGACACGAGACGAGATCGAACGAGCCATTCGAGAAAAAGCAGGGGTGATGCTCTACTTTTGGGGCGAACGGTGCAATGTATGCCATGCGCTTCGCCCCAAACTTTTCGACGCCTTCGACGAACGTTTTCCACGCATCGAAAAGATTTCGATCGACGCCGAAGTTTCGCCTGACATCGCCGCTTCGTTCGGCGTCTTCTCCATCCCCACCGCCATTATCTTTCTCGACGGCAAAGAGTTCGCCAGAGTCAGCCGAAATGTCAGTATTCCCGCACTCGTCGATCGGATCGAGCGCCCCTATCAACTTCTATTCTCTTGAACTTCACCCTTAAATTATAATTACAATTTATTTTATTAAACCCTATTTTCGAGCACGTGGAATAAAATTGACTTATCTCACAAAAAGGAGTCGCCATGAAACGAATCGTAATGGCGTTGGGACTCGGAATTGTGATGTTGGGTGCCGGTCAGACGAACGTACCAATGACCCCGGAGCGCAAAGCGCTCCAAAAGACGATGCATTCGATGGCGGATGGATTGATGCGTATCCAAAAAGCCATCCTCTACAACGATCGTGAACAGCTACTTGCCGGTGTACGGGCTCTCAAAAGGGTCCAACCCGGCTTTTTGACCAAACATGGCGAAGCGCTCAAAAAATATATGCCGGACAACCCGAAATTCGCCATGAGCTTGGCGAAACTGAGTGAAATGAATATCGAACGCTATACCCGTATGATGCGTGAAGATATCTTCAGCAAACACGACTACTCCAAAATCGCCGCGGGTTATACCCATATCATGATGGAGTGTGTCGGCTGCCATCAAAAGCTACGCAAATGGCGTTGGGAACCTTGAGAAACACCCTCGCCATCTACTTGCCAATCGGCGTCGGGTAAGCGTTCGAAGCGCTTCCCCGATCCTCCTTCGCCTTTTGCGGCATCGGCCCCTCTTCAAGAGTGAATCTAAAAAACCGTAATCACACTGCCCCGTTTCAGAGCTGACTCAATCGATAGATGAACCGATAGACTTCCGATTTGGTGCGTGCATCCGCCTTTTCATCGACTTCGAGTCTCAGTCCGACCCCATTTTTTTCGATATCGAGTCGCTGTTTGACGATACGAAAATGGCGTCGTAAAAGCCCTTCGAAATGGTCGTTGAAGGCTTCGAGAGGATTCGTGCCCCGTTCGAAAAAAAGCTCTTTGAAATCATCGACACGCAAACCGATCTCTTCTTGAATCGCCGCGGCATCGATACCTAACTCGTGGGTGAGATGTCGAAGATAGAGAGCTATTTCTATGAGATCGAAACTCTCCGCGGCATTGAGAAGATAAGGGAGGAACAACGCATCTTTGTCTTCCGCTTCGATCACTTCCGCCGCTATATCCGCATGACCTAGCGACTTCGCCACCGCCACCCTTCGATGACCGTCGAGTATTTCGTAACGATCACCTTGACGCCGCACTATGATAGGCTCCAGTTGCCCCAATTTCTCGATCGAACGCTTCAAAGGTTCCAAATCACGAGAAAATATTCTAAGGCGCATCCCCTCGTCCAAACTCGTCAACGGGACCGTTTCGAACTTCTCCCGACGCTGTTTGAAAATGCCATGGGTCTCTTTTTTCGCCAATGCACGTTTGGCATTGGTTTTGAATGTTTCGAGGTTCACTTTCGCCATCTTACGCCTCCAACGCTTTTTCGACGGCATATTCGAGCATGCTTTCGGCGATCACCAGTTTTTTCTCCAACTCCTTTTTATATTCGACGAGTGGAATATGGAGATTCTGAGACTCCTTGAATCGCGTGCTGTCTTTGATCGTGTAGACGTTTTCGATCCCTTCTCGTACCGCCATTTCGGCGATCGCTTCGATATAGACGCTATGGATGTTGCTCTTTTTGATTTTGTTGATGAAGACCGAATCGACCCGAACGTCGTGATCGGTCTCTTCGGCCAATTCGTTGATCTCGAGATAGAGTTCGTTCAAGCCGTTGACGCTGAAATCCTCCGCATCGGTGACGATACTGACCAAATCGCTGGCATAGAGGGCCATATGAAGCGAAAGACCCGTCGACGGCGGGGTATCGATGACGATGAAATCGTAATCGTCCTTGACGAGTTTCAATAGATCGCTCAATTTTTTGTGGGGCAGTGTAAAAACCGACCGACTCAACTCCACGATTCGTCCAAGGCTCAGTTCGCTGGGCAAAAGATCGAGCTTCGCGTTCTCGAAGGCGATGGGTACGATATAGCGGCGTACCGTCTCCTTGTCCACGCTCTCTTTGCGGGTCATTTTGTCGAAGATGTTCTTGATACTCTCGCCTACGAAATAACGATTCGCGAAATAGCGGGAGGTGTTGGCCTGGGAATCCATATCCACCAGAAGAGTCCGTTTGTTCAGCAAGGCAAGATTGTAGGCGACGTTGGCGGCGATGGAGGTCTTGCCCACACCCCCTTTGAGATTGGAAAAGGAGAGGATTCGGGGACCCCCTTTGTTGTGGAAGCGCTGAAGGGTCGCCGCGTCCGATTCGATCTTTTTGAAATCCTTCTCCTTCTGAAGGCCCAGTACGCTCTTGGCATAATCGAGGGTCAACTGAGGGACGTAGTAGGTATCTCGCTTCTGGGAACTCTTTTTGATGTGGGGGATCAGATGATCGTCGAGCAATTTTTTGGCTTGATCAGGCGGCATGTGCATCTTTTTGGCTACCTCGCCAAGTTTGAAAATCTCCATAGTTCGCGATCCTAAGATGATTTTAAACGATTATCCCAGATTATCTCTTATGCCATTCTGAATTCTAACGACGGATGAGATGACGACCGGCCAACTGGCCGCTGGCCCAGGCGAAATGTAGATTGAAACCGCCCCGTTTACCTACGATGTCGAGAACCTCTCCGGCAAAAAAGAGTCCTTCGACCTTTTTGGAAGCCATCGTTTTGGCCGACACTTCGGCCGTATCCACGCCGCCGCCGGCGACTTCGGCGTGTTTGTAGCCATGCGTATCCGTGACGTCAAAACGCCAATCCGATAACGTCGCGGCGATTTTTCGCCAACTTTTGCCTTCCACGGACGCCACCGACACAGTGGGTGCGAAATCCAAATCCATCAGCAATTGCGTCACGATTTTATGGGGCAAGACCCCCTGAAGCGTTTCGCCGAGCGTGAGCCATGGCGCCGCTTTGGACATCTTTTGTAGCAGTGCGAAAATCCCTTGACGATCGTAATCGGGCAGTAGATGGATGCCGACCGTCACCTTTTTGCCTTTCGCAAGCCATCGTGAAGCCTCCGTAGAGAGATCGAGTACCGCAAAACCGGAGATACCGTATCGAGTGAAGAGTAGATCGCCCTTTGTATCGAGGTGTACACGCCCGTCCACATAAAGTCGCAACCGTGCTTGCACTTTGATCCCGCTCATGCGTGTATGCGAACTCCCGGCCAGATGAAGTCCCACCAAAGCAGGATAAGGCTCGACGATCGTATGCCCTAGGGAGCGGGCGAGTCTCATACCGTCGAAGTTTCCGCCAAGTTGAGGAGCCGCCGGCGAGCCGGTCGCCAAAAGTACCCGATCGAAGAGGATCGGCTCATTCAAAACATGGAGCGAAAAGCCTGTTTCTTTCTTTTCGATGCTCTCCACCCGCGCATCGGTATGGATCGCGACACCCAACCGTCGAGCTTCTCGTACCATCGCCTCTTTGACCGATCGCGCTTCGTTGCTGAGGGGGTACACTCTACCGTCGGACTTGATGTCGAGTGTCAATCCGATCGTCCGGGCGAAGCGTTCGAAGGCAGGATAGTCCAAATGCGTCAGAGCCGGCGTGACGAAATGGGGATGGCGACCGAAATAGTCATCGCCAGAGGGCGACGTGTTGGAGATATTGCATCGGCCGTTACCGGAAGCGAGTATCTTTTTGGCAGGCTCCCTATTTTGTTCATATATCGATATATGGACATGTTCACGAGCCTCTCTTTTGGCGGTGATCGCCGCCATCAAGCCGGCCGCACCCCCTCCCACCACGGCGATTTTCAGAGGAATGAGAGGATCTCCTCTTCGATCTTCTCTTTGGGTACGACGGTGTCGTGGACGATCGGTTTGTCGAAAAGTTCGGCGATCATCGGCGGCACTTGGATATGGTACTTCTGACTGATCCACTCCAACGCTTCCAGGTCGTTGCTTACTTCATGGCCCAACGCTTTGGCGACGGTCGGGCTGAATTTCGTCCATTCGGCGGTGGAATAGATGACGGTTTTGAGACTCTTTTTACGAAGATCGCGATAGGCTTTGAAGCATGTCGCGGTGTGCGGATCCATGATATAACCCTTTTGGGCATACTCGGCGATGACCGCGGCTCCCTCTTCGTCGCTGGCGAAGGTCGCGTCGAAATCCTCTCGCAGCATCGCCAACTCTTCCTCGCTGAGTCGATAGTAACCCTTCTCATCCAAGTCGCTCATCAACGCCTTGGTACGCTCGGCACCGAATTTATCGAAAAGCACCCGCTCGACATTGGAGGATTTCAAGATATCCATCGCCGGAGATGTGGTCTGGATCAGTCGACGATCCCGCAGATCGTAGACTCCTTGGGTGATCAGATCGGTCAGGATATTGTTGATATTGGATGATATGAGCAACTTCTCGACCGGCAATCCCATCTTTTTGGCGTAATAACCACCCAATACATTGCCGAAGTTGCCGCTTGGCACGATCAGATAGACATGCTCTCCCAGCGCTATCTCGGCTTTGTCGACAAGTCTCAAGTAGCTATAGATATGGTAGATGATCTGGAAGATGATCCGTCCGAAATTGACCGAATTGGCGGCGGAGAGTTCCGTATGGCTTTGTTTGAGCCGCTCTTTGAAACTTTCACTGGCCAACAGATTTTTGAGCGCCGTCTGGGCATCGTCGAAATTGCCTTCGATACCGATCACCTTTTCGTTCTGCGCCTCTTCGGTGACCATCTGTAGCCTCTGTACGTCACTGGTCCCTCCGCTGGGATAGAGACAGGCCACTTTGATGTTGGGAGCGTTTTTGAAAGTCTCCAGGGTCGCCGGTCCCGTATCCCCACTGGTCGCCGCCATGATCAGATAGTGCTCACCCCTTTTTTGCGCAAGCTGCGAGAGAATATGACCGAAAGGTTGTAACGCCATATCTTTGAAAGCCCGAGTCGGCCCGTGCCACAATTCGCCGACGAAGGCATCCTCTTCGACCTTGCTCAAAGGCACCGGATCCTTCGGATCGTCGAATCGCTCGTATCGTTTCAACGCTTCGACCAGCACTTCACGCTCGATATCGACGTCGAATCGCTCGAAAAGCGCTAGACATAGCGTCTGATAGTCGCTTTTTAGATGATTTCGCAAAAACTCGAAATCGAGTCGCGGCAAGTTTTTAGGAACGTAGAGTCCGCCAAAACTCGCACTCGGGCTCAAAATCGCTTGGCTGAAGGTCACTTCGGCCGGTTTTCGACCGTCGTTTCCTCTGGTTTCGATAAAAGTCATTTCGGATCCTAAATCGATAAATTTTTGTCGGGATTATACCATTCCCTTAGGAAGTGATGCGACGGCAACCGGATATCCTCGCCATCTCCGTCATCGACGCCGTTTCTTCACTTCAAATCGCCGTTCCCAACCATTTCAGATAGTCGTCGCTCCCCCCATCGATTTTGAAAATCAAAAATTCGGGGACCTCGTAACTATGCATCTTTTTGACGCGACGCTCCACTTTGGCCAGGAGTTTCGTTCTCGTTTTGATCAAAAGCAACGCTTCGGTATCTTCCACCACTTCACCTTTCCAACGATAGACGGAGCGCATCTTCGGTACGACGTTGACGCAAGCGGCCAACTCCTTTTCGACCAATTTACGGGCGATACGCATTCCCTCCTCTTCGTCCGGCGTCGTGACGACGACCAATCGATACTCGTTCATCGGCAACTCCTACGATCGGGGCCCGTAGTTTGCACTCGACACCGATCACTCCTTATCTTTTAGAATTTGTTGCATCATACCTTGTTGAGCAAGAGGCTGGAGAAACTCGAAAGAGAGCTCGACATAAAATTGATCGCTATTTTTTTCATCCAATTGAACCGTATATTCGATAGGCGCGGTTCTATTGTCGTCGAAGTAGGCTTGGGCCTTGCATTGGCGCAAATGGATCTTCTCATCATAAGATACGGGACGGGCGGAATCGATTTTGACGATTTTTTTGGGTATGGCCGCGGCGAAAATCATGAACATCGGATTGCTTTTGGACAATTCGCCGATATGTTCGGTATAGATCTGTTTGACCAGTTGGACAACCTCTTTGTCCGAACATTTGGGCGCTTCCGATTTGAAGCAGCCACCGAGTGTCAAAACCAGGCCCGTCAGAGCCGTCATCTGCCAAAATTTCATCATATTCCTTTCAGTGTACGATTTGAGTGCCGATACCTTCGCTGGTGAAGATTTCCAGAAGGATCGAGTGTTCGATACGTCCGTCGATAATATGGGCTTTGTTGACGCCACCACGGATCGCTTCCATACAGGCATCGACCTTGGGGACCATGCCACCGCTGATCACCCCTTCGTTTTTGAGTAGATCGATCTTTTCACTGCCGAGTGTACCGATGAGATGGCCATCACCGTCCAATACCCCCGGCGTATCGGTCAAAAAGACCACTTTGTCCGCTTTCAGCGCCACGGCGATACGACTGGCGGCCAGATCGGCATTGATATTGAACCCCGGTTCACCCGGATCCTTGCTCGCCGCGATCGGTGCGATCACGGGTATGAACTCTTCGGCGATCAAATTTTCGACGACCTCCGGATGGATCTCTTCGATCACCCCCGTATATCCCCAACGGCTTCGATCCTTGGCCCGGGCTTGAATGAAGTGGGCGTCCTTGCCGCTGATACCGATCGCTTTGGATCCATGATCGTTGAGCAAGGAGACGATCTCTTTGTTCACTTCGCCGCTCAAAACCATCTCGACGATGCGCATCGCCTCTTTCGTGGTGACTCGTTGCCCCTCGACGAATTCGGTAGGGATTTTCAAATCGGCCAGCAGTTGGGTGATTTTGGGTCCGCCACCGTGCACGACGACGGGACGAATGCCCACCAGGTGCATCAAAACGATATCCTGTGCGAATTTCCGTTTCAACTCCTCCTTGACCTGGGCCGCACCCCCATACTTGACCACGATCACCTTACCGGCGAATTTCCTGATGAAAGGCAGCGTATCCAGCAGCGTCTGGACCACCTGCATCTTTTTTTGCATACTATTTTCCTCTGACATGATTTTCGATCGCCTTTATCAATCGCTCCGAGATTTCCAAATCCAATTTTAACACAGCCCCATCGATACCGAAATCCTTCAGCTTCACCCAATCCTTTTCGGTCGTGAGAATCTTTTCGACGCCCGCTTGTTTCATCGCTTTACGAATCTTTGCCGGCTCGAACCAAGCATGATCGGGCAAAATGTAGCGTCCAGCGACGAGATCTTGTGGCAAATAAGGCTCCAGCCGCTCAGGTCGGGCGATGGCCGTCACCAGGAGCATCGGCTCGTCACACCCTTCACAAGTGACTTTACGGACGAAATCCTTGCCTTCTATCGCTATCAAGTCCCCTTTTTTCCTTTCGAATGAAAACTCCCTGAACGGTCCGGATGGAAGAGGGAGAGGATTGGGTATTTTGGCGGGAAAGAGGAGTAGATCGAACTTTTCGATACCCACTTTCGAAAAACCGTCGTCCAAGAAAACGACCTTGGCCCCCAACGCTTTGGCTTCGCGGATACCTGCCAAACGATCTTCGGCCACGATGACGGATGCTTTGGGTAAAGCATGCGCCAACAACATCGCCTCGTCACCCGAAGTTCTCACGTCGCACAAGATATCGCCCCATCGACTGACGACGACGACTCCGCTACTCTCGCGTCCATACCCTCTAAGGACCACCGCCGCTTCGTCGAATCGTTTCGCCAAAGCGATCGTCATCGGTGTTTTGCCGCTTCCACCGATCAAAAGATTGCCGACGCTTACGATCGGAATCCCCATATTTCTAGGCTCGAGCATGCGACGCCGAATCATCATCACCATGCCGTACGTCACCGAAAACGGCAGCAAAACCATCGCCACGACCCAGTGATACCACCTGGGCCGGTAGAAAAGATTTTCGAAAAAGGAGACGACCGAAGCGCGAAAGCCCTCCGACGCTTCTTTCACGCTCGAGGCTCGATCATTTAAATATGTTCCGCCGCGACCGCTTTGACCGCTTCGCATACATATGCGACGTCGGCATCGCTCATATTGTGATAGATCGGCAAGGAGAGAACTTGCTGATAGGTCTGCAGCGCTTGCTGAAAGTCGTTGACGCGAAGGCCATATTTGTTTTTATAGTAACTCATCAGATGAAGAGGAATGTAATGCAAGCCCGTATGCACCCCTCGCTCTTTGAGCGCTCTGGCGAAACCGTCGCGATTGCGATCGATACGAACGATATAGAGTTGATAGATGTGATCTCTTTTTTTGACGGGAAGCGTGACATGTTTCACACCGGCAAGCTCTCGATCGTAGATCGCCGCGATTTGTCGTCGTCTTTCGATCATTTTGTCGATTTTTTTATATTGAGCCAATGCATACGCCGCATCGAGTAAGCTCATATCGTATTTGCACCCGATATCCACGACATCGTAGATATACTCGAGGTTGCCGTATTTGTCCCAGCCATCCGACTGTATGGCATGGTTGCGAAGCAACCGGGAGCGTTCGTGAAGGGTCTCGTCTTCGCAAAGCAGCATACCTCCGTTGGCCACGGAGTGTTTCATATGAGGCGAAAAGCTGAAACAGGTGATATCCGCACCGATCGCTCCGATCGGTTTGCCTTCGTAGGTACCACCCATCGCATCGCTCGCGTCTTCGACGATCCGGATACCGTAACGGGCGGCGATCTCGTAAAGGCGCTCTAGATCGGTCGGTTGCCCACCGACATGGTTGACGATGGCACCTTTGAGTTTTTTCGATTGGTTTTTCTCCAGAACCTTTTCCAAAGCGTCCAAATCGATGTTGAAATCTTCGGCGTCGATATCGACGAAGATCGGCTCGGCGTCGAAATGGCGCACCACTTCGGGTACCGACGGAAAGGAGTTGACGGAACAGATGATTTTGTCGCCCCGTTTGAGATCCATCGCACACATCGCCAGATGCAAAGCCGATGTCCCACTGTTGGTCGAAACGGCATAGCTCGCACCCGTTTTTTCGATGAAGGCTCGCTCCAACTCTTCGATTTTCGATGCGCCTTCAAGATCGAGAACCTCTTCGATCTGTTCACGCTCCATGGGGCCTATTTCCGGTTTGAAAAATGGGATTTCACGTGCCACCTGAGACTCCTGATTCTGTATGGAAGATAGAATTGACTCTATAATACTGAATTTTTAGTTAATCGTCCATTTTATATTTAACGTTTTCTCGTAAGTATCGATCAATCACACGATTTCGCACCCATCCGTTTCAATTCGTCACACGCGAAACCAGCTTCGAGCCTTGCGGTCACGTTCAACGAGAGCCTTTTGTTTTCCAATCCAGGATAGTATCGCTCGATAATGTCGAAATAGATAGTGCGATCCACCCCTCTTGCGTCGCAAAGATATCTGAACCACCGATCCCCTTTGGCCACATGGCCCACCTCTTCGCGCAAAATCGTCTCCAAGGCTTCGATCACACGCTCGATAAAAGGGTTTCCCGGTATTTGAGCGAGTTTCGCGATGATGCGAGGATTGGCGTCGAGTCCTCCCGCTTCCAGATAACGAGGGACCACCGCCATCCGCTCCAACGCATCGCCGGCACTCTTTCTACCGGCGTCGAAAAGGGCCGTGTGAACGGGAAAATCTCCGTATCGTACCCCGATCTTCGCCATCAAATCCGCCAACATTTTGAAATGGCGAACCTCGTCGTGTGCCACTTCGATCCAATCACGGTAATAATCGACAGGCATCTCTCTGAAACGATATGCCGAATCGAGCGCCAGATCGATGGCGCTGTATTCGATATGAGCGATGGCGTGCAGGAGCACCGCCTGTCCTTCCACTTCGTCGAAACGCTTGCGACGGGGTACGTCTCGAGGTGCCACGATCGGTACGATCGACGCGTAGGAGGGCGTGTCGAGCGATAGGATGGACGCCCCATGATCGAACGTCAGACGATTCTTTTTAAGATTTGTGTACAATTGCTCTACCAAAACCCCTTTACGTTCGGGATCGCTTTCGGATAGAGCCTGCCAGGTCGAAGCGAAAAATTCCATGGAGTTAGTATAGCATGAAGATCACGATGCAACCGATGGGCCCCTATCAGACGAACTGTTACGTTCTACACGTCGACGGCAAAGATTTCATCGTCGATCCGGGTGTCGGTGCCACGGCATGGGTCCTCAAACAGGTACGAAACCCCGTCGCCATTCTCAATACCCATGGCCACTTCGACCATGTTTGGAGCAACGCCGAACTCAAAGAGAGATTGCAGATCCCCATCTACTGCCCCGAAGGTGACGCTTTCATGCTCGAAAAGGACCCTTTCGAGCAAGGGACACCGCCCAGCTTCCCAGACGTCGCCGTCGCCCCCGACGAATGGGTGACGATCGAGGGGGTCTCCTTTCTCTTTCGTCACTTTCCCGGCCACACCCCCGGCTGCTCCGCCATCCAGTGGGACGATACGTGGTTCAGCGGCGATTTTCTATTCAAAGGGTCCATCGGCCGGGTCGATTTTCCCTATTCCGATCCGAAGGCGATGAAAAGAAGCCTCGAAAAAGCTAGAAAGATAGAACACGACTACACCATCTTACCCGGTCATGGGCCCAAAACGACACTGAGCGCGGAAAAGCCGTTTATCGATTATTGGATGCGAGCGATCTGATCACTCCTCATCTTTGACCAGTTTGAGCTTGAGGACGTGGCGTTCCAAAACGACGGCCATGAACTCTCCTTCGAAGACTTTGATATCCTCGAAAAAGCCGACCACATGGACATTACGCTTTCGCGCCTCTTTGTAAAGCTCTTTGGCCTCGAAGACGATACGGTCCCCCACTTTTACAGGCGAAAGAAAGCGACATTCGCTACTGACGAGTACCACGTTGGGGTCGTTGACCGCTGCCATCGCCGCGAAATCGGCCGCACCGAAAGTAAATCCTCCATGTACGAGCCCCATCTCGTCGACGATCATATCCCGTGTCGTCTCCAATTCCACCTTCGCGTAGCCGGGTTTCAATTCCACGAGGTTGCCGCAAAGGGATTGGTCGATCCGCTGATGGGTTTTCAGCTCGATACTCTCTTGCGACTGACGGTCTGATTCCGTTTCGATTTCGTTCACGTCGTTTATCTCTTCGGCCATGGCTATTTCCTATAGGCTCTGATATAGACCCGTTTGGGTGCCGGATACCCCTCCACCGTCAACGACGGATCGTCGGGATTGAGAAAATTTTCGAGACTTTCTCCCTGTATCCAATCGGTCCTACGCTGCTCGTCGGATTCCGTTTTGACGACGGCCAATACTTCGAAACGTTCGAAACCCGCCTTTTTACACCAATGCTCCAAGGCAGGGATCGTCGGGACGAAATGGACGTTGCCTATTTTCGAGTAGGTCGACTCGGGCACGAGGCAAATCGGCGATTCGCCGTCGATCATGAACGTGTCCAAAAAGAGTTCGCCGCCTCTTTTGAGTGCCTGTTTCAAAGATTTGAGCGCTACGATCGGATCGCTTCGATGGTATAGGACCCCCAAACAGAAGATCGTATCAAACATATCGGCGAAATAGCGCATATGTTCAACACCGAGCAATTCATAACGCAACACGTCACTGCGAATGTACCGATTGATGAGATCGAATTGGGAACGAAACAGCGGCGAAGGATCGATACCCAAGACCTCTTTAGGGGCCATTTCGAGCATCCTGAACATATAATAGCCATTGTTGCATCCGACATCGGCCACCCTTTTGCCTTCTAGATCCATGTAGGGGCGCAAAAGATTGTATTTTTTGTAACTACGCCATTCACTGTCGATCGCCACGCCGAAAAGATCGAAAGGCCCTTTGCGCCACGGCATCATCCTACGGGCCACCGTTTCCAACGCCTTTCTCTGCGCTTCGTCGATCGAAGGAGCATCGAGACGTATCCAATCGCCCAACGCCACCGTGACATCCTCGAAAAGGGGCAGACGCTCGAGCGATTCACGCAACGGCGCGATATGTTTCCATCGTAGCCACGATCGACGTTCTTCGATAATCTCTTGTAGGTTCATAAAGCAGATTATAGTAAAATTCCTAAATTTTTTTCCGGAGATAAACCATGACCATGCAAAAGAGAGCCACGATCGTCAGTTCGAGTGTCGCCGTCACCCTAGTCATCGTCAAACTGATCGTCGGTATTCTCAGCGGTTCGGTCGCGGTCTTGGCCTCGGCCATCGATTCGGGGCTCGATCTAGCTGTCTCGCTCTTCAACTTTTTCGCCGTCTCAAACGCGGAAAAACCGGCCAACGAACGGTTCAACTACGGTTTAGGCAAAGTCGAAGCGATCGCCGCCGTCATCGAGGGGGTGGTCATCACGATGTCGGGTCTTTTTATCGGTTATGAAGCGATCACAAAAATCATCCACCCCGAACCGATCACGCATCTGGACGCTTCGATCGGCGTCATGTTGCTCTCCATCGTCCTTACCGGCGGCCTTGTAGCTTACCTCAACCATGTGGCGAAAATCACCAACAACATGGTCATCAAATCGGACGCACTCCACTACAAAACCGATCTTCTCAGCAACGGCGCCATTTTGATTTCCCTCGCCGTCATCTATTTCACGGATTTTTATATGATCGATGCGATCTTGGGTATCGCCATCGCCCTTTACATCATCTATTCGGCCTACGAGCTGATTCGCGAAGGGGTCTTGATGCTACTGGATGTCTCGCTGGACGATGATATCGTCGAAAAGATCAAACAAGCGATCGAAAGCGAACCCGGCGTCACCGACTACCACTGGCTCAAAACTCGAAAAGCGGGCAACGATTACTTCGTCGATGTCCATCTCGTCTTCAATCCCGACATGTCGCTCCTTGAAGCTCACCGTATCGGAGACAACGTGGAAGAGAAGATCAAAAGGATCGATCCCGATGCCGACTGGCTCATCAACATTCACCTCGATCCCTACGACGATTCGGAAATCAACGAAGAGGAGTACCCGCAATTTGCCGGACACAGCGCTACCTGACCCGTCGATTATCCCTTACCGCCCCGTCGAGGAGATTTCGAAAGCCCTTTGCTCGATCTCCCTTGATTTTTTACCGATTTTGTGATTAAATCACACAACCTACTCGACAGGAGACACTCGATGTCAGAAGCCAGAACACCGAACCGATGTGGTCAGATTCAAGCCTATTTTCGAAGAGAAGAACGATACGAGGGGCTCCAACTCGTCTTCAAAGAGCACCCTGAGCTCAAAGATGAGATCCTGCAAGCGATCGACGAGACGATCGAAGAGACGGGGGATCGGCCGATGGTTTTCGAAAACAGTGAAAAAGCGGGACAAACACCCTACGCCTTTTACATCGAATTCAACGACGATTACGACAAAGAGGGTGGCGATTTTTTCGAAATTCTTCTTCGTAAACTCGGTATCGACAAGTGTGAAAGCGATTGAGCATTTCATGAAAGATCGTCGGTATCCAAACCGGCGATCTTGCGCACCCAAAGAGCGGTGATTCTTTTTCTACTTCGCCACGAGTCGCCTTCACCTCTTCCCGCTCCAACCCTACCGATCATCCATGACATCGACACCTTTCGATCGCCACGTCCATCTATCTAGCGTACTGAACGGCCCGAGTTTCTCGAATCACGTTGACCTTGATCTCTCCGGGGTATTGGACCGCTTTTTCGATCTCGTCCGCGATCTCTTTACTCAAAAGAATAGCTTCATCGTCGGTCACGAGGGAAGCGTTGACGATGACACGTACTTCACGGCCTGCGTTGATGGCGTAGGCATGATGGACGCCCGGTTTGGCGGTGGCGATCTCTTCGATCGCTTTGACCCGTTTGAGAAAGCTCTCCAATACTTCCCGTCGCGCACCCGGTCGTGCGGCGGAGAGGGTATCGGCGGCACAAACGGCCGCTGATTCGATACTGTTGGGTTCTTCATGACCGTGGTGGGCGTAGATGGCGTTGATCACCACATCATGCTCTTTGTAGCGGCGACACACTTCGGCCCCTAAATCGACGTGACTTCCCGCATATTCATGGGTCAACGCCTTGCCGATATCGTGAAGAATACCGGCCCGCTTGGCCAAAAGTTCGTCACCTCCCATTTCGGCCGCCATAATGCCCGCCAAATGGGCCACTTCCAGAGAGTGACCCAGGGCATTCTGACCGTAGCTCGCACGGTAGCGTAGGCGACCGATCAGTTTCATCAACTCCGGATGCATCGGCGAAAGTCCTAGATCCACGACGATACGCTCGCCCTCTTCCAGGACCATTTGATCGAACTCCTCGGTCACCTTTTCGTAGATCTCTTCGATACGAGCCGGCTGAATGCGACCGTCTTCGATCAACAATTCGATGGTTCTCGTCGCGATGGCACGGCGGTAGAGGTTGAAAGAGCTCAGAATGATGGCTCCCGGTGTATCGTCGATGATGATATCGACGCCCAGCAGCATCTCCAAAGTCTTGATGTTGCGTCCCTCTTTCCCGATGATGCGGCCCTTCAGTTCGTCGTCGGGCAAATGGACCACGTTGATGAGCCGCTCGGCGGCGAATTCGCCGGCATAGCGCGTCGTCGCTTGAGCCAATATGTAATTGGCTTTCCGCTTGGCTTCGTTCTTGGCTTCCATTTCGTATTTGCGGACGATATGGGCGATTTCGGATCTCGCATCCTCTTCGGCCGCTTCGAGCACCAGACGCTTCGCTTCTTCAGAGGTCAATCCCGAGACGCTTTCTAGCCGATTGAGCAGTTCACGACGTTTGGTTTCGTACTCTGTTTTGAGATTTTCAAGAGAGATTTCGAGCTCTTTGATCCTCTTTTGAGAATCTTTGAACTCTTCTTGCTCTTCGATCAGCTGCTTTTCGCGCTGTTGCAGTTGAGCCAGCCGCGTATCGTACTCGTTGTTGAGGCGTTCCAACTCCTCTTCGTATTTCTTTTTGGCTTCGAGTTCGGCTTCCTTGACCTGCAGTTTGGCGTTTTGTAGGACCGCCTCCGCTTCATGTTCGATCGCCTTGGCTTTCGCACGCGCCTGTTCGACGTAGATATCGTATTTGGACGCGTCGATTTTTTTCGCGATAAAAAATGCCACGACACCGCTAACGGTAGCGGCCGCACCTCCTATGATCCACTCTGTCAACATATTTTTTCCCTCGGGTAATAGTCTCTTCGGGGGTCAGGTAAATATCGGCCACGACATCATAATCGTCGGTGACGACATCACGGGTATAACACTTCTCCAACTGGACGAACAGTATCAAAGGTCGTCGATCGAGCGACCCGAAAAATCTGTCGTACATCCCTTTTCCAAATCCTACGCGGCCAAGACGCCGGTCGACCCCCACGACCGGAACGACCGCCATATCGATCTCTCTTTTGTAAAAATGTGAATTGTTCGGTTCGTAAATGCCGTATCTTTTTCTATACAATGGCAGCCTGTATTGTACCAGTTTGAAACTTTTCCCTTCCATAAACGGTACATAGACATTCACCTTCGTTCGCCACTTGCGAATCAAAGGACGAATATCGGGTTCATGGCCCATCGGAAGATAGAAAAGTATAGATCTAGGATTATATTTTTTTATGAGAAAATCGATTTTTTCCATCAATCGGTGATTTTTGATGAAACGTCTCGATCCCAAAGTGCCTTCTAGCTTCCGCAAGCACTCTTGCCTGAAAATTTTTTTGTCCATTCTTTAAGTCCTGTTGCACTATAATCCCCGTTATTCTAACCAAAAGGGACAACGAATGCGATATGGACGAACGATATGGATATTTGTCACGATGGTCACGATTTTCCTGATGACGGGCTGTGGTGAAAAGGGCGGCGAAAAAAAGGGGCCGGCGCAGACGTCCACGCCCCAGGAAACATCCCAACCCACCTCGTTCGTACTGGGTGACGGCAACACGTCGATCCAAGCGACGATCGGTGACGAAGGGATCGACTTCAATGTGAGCGAACCCGTCGTCATGCTCGACTTTTTCGCCACGTGGTGTCCTCCTTGCCGTGCCGAAATCCCTCACCTTGCCGATCTACAAAAAAAGTATGAAGGCAAACTCAAAATCGTCGGGGTCCTGGTGGAAACCAAAGATAGAGCCGCCGTCGAACGCTTCAAACAAGGGTTTGGCATCAACTATCTCGTCTCCAACGCCAAAGACAACATGACATTGGCCGATCGAGTGATGCAGATGCTCCATAAGCCTAGAAACTTCTCCATTCCCTTCATGGTTCTCTTCGTCAAAGGCAAATATTTCCGCCACTACGTGGGTCTCGTGCCCGAAGAGATGCTCGAAAGCGATATCAAAGAGGCTCTCAAGGGGGTGAAGTAGGATGTTCTCTTTTCTTAGGAAGGGACTCAAAAAGACCGTCGAGACGATCCAAAGCAGCGCACCCGTCAAGCGGGAAACCATCGATCGCGACGAACTCGAAGATCTTCTCCTCGAAGCGGATGTCACCTACGATCTGGTCGAAAAAATCGTCGAATCGCTCCCCCAATCGGTTCGGCGCATCCAACTCTACAACACGCTCATCTCCCTTTTCATCTACGACGTCGAGAAGATCGAACCCGACGGCGAAAAGCCCTTCGTCGAACTGATCGTCGGCGTCAACGGGGCGGGCAAGACCACGACGATCGCCAAACTGGCCCAACGCTACAAAAGCGAGGGCAAACGGGTGATGCTGGGTGCCTCCGATACCTTCCGAGCCGCGGCGATCGAACAGTTGCGTTCATGGGCGGAACGTATCGACGTACCCATCGTCTATACCAAGCAAGGCCACGACCCCTCCGCCGTCGCTTTCGATACGATCAGCTCCGCCAAAGCCAAAGGGTACGATCACGTCATCATCGATACGGCCGGACGGCTTCATACACAGACCAATCTGGCCAACGAACTCAAAAAGATCGTCCGCGTCTGCGCCAAAGCGATGCCTGCGACCGACGACCACAAAGCCGCACCCCACCGCAAGATTTTGATACTCGACGGTACTCAGGGCAACAGCGCCATCGAGCAAGCGATCGCGTTCAAAGAGATGGTGGATATCGACGGAATCATCATCACAAAACTCGACGGTACCGCCAAAGGGGGCGCGCTTTTTAGTATCGCCAGTGAATTGAGGCTCCCCATCTACTATATCGGTGTCGGGGAGCGGGCCGAAGATCTCATCCCCTTCGATGCCAAAGCGTTCGTCGATACGATCCTCGATGCGATCTATATCGAAGATAGTAACGTCGTACCGTCGTCCGGTAAAATACACGACGTCGATCTCCATGCACTGAGTCAAGCTCAGCGTGCCAAACTCGAAGAGCTTTTGGAGATGGATGGCTTCACTCTTCTCTCCAAACACTTCGTCAGCGAACACGCCACCGGCCAGACCTATCGCCTACAGATCAACGATCTTGCCGATCAGATCGAAATTCTCGACCAAGATGGCGGCGTGATCCGCGGTTACAAAGCTCAAGCACTAGCGGCAAACTGAAATGGCCAAAAAACGCACCCTTTACGAGTGTCAAGCTTGTGGGATGCAAAGTCCTCGATGGATGGGCAAGTGTCCGAACTGCGGGGCGTGGGAGAGCTTCGTCGAACTCAGCGCCGAACAGATCAAGGTGCTCGACGAAACGAGTCGTTCTCTCGCCTCGCATACCGCCAAAGCGACACCGATCACCCAGATCGAAGAGGAGGAGGTCAGCCGTTTTAGCAGCGGCGACCGGGAACTCGATCTGGTATTGGGCGGGGGGATCGTTCCGGGTTCGCTGGTACTGATCGGCGGAAGTCCCGGGATCGGCAAATCGACCCTTTTGCTCAAAATCGGCGGCAATCTCGCCGCCCAAGGCAAAAAGATCCTCTATGTCAGCGGTGAAGAGTCCGGTGGACAGATCAAAATGCGGGCCAATCGTTTGGGTGCCAACCATGAAAATCTCTATCTACTGGGTGAAATCCGCTTGGAAGCGATCCAAGCCGAACTGGCACAAGGGTCCTACGATCTCATCATCGTCGATTCGATTCAGACCATCTACTCCGACGCGATTCCGTCGGCACCCGGCAGTGTCACCCAAGTGCGAACGATCACTTTCGACTTGATGCGCCTGGCCAAAGAGAAGCAGCTACCAATCTTCATCATCGGCCATATCACGAAAGAGGGTTCCATCGCCGGTCCCAGAGTCCTCGAGCATATGGTCGATACCGTTCTCTACTTCGAAGGAGACGCCAGTAGGGAGATACGGATGTTGCGAGCCTTCAAAAACCGTTTCGGCAGTACCAGTGAAGTAGGGATTTTCGAAATGACGGAACATGGACTCGCCAGCGCCGAGAATATCGCCGCCAAATTCTTCACTCGCGGAAAACCCCAAGCGGGCAGTGCCGTGACGGTCGTGATGGAAGGGACACGACCTCTCGTCATCGAAGTCCAAGCCCTCGTCGCCGAGAGCGGCTACGGGAATCCCAAACGCTCGACGACGGGTTTCGATGCCAGTCGTCTGACGATGCTGCTCGCACTTTTGGAAAAGAAACTGGACCTGCCTTTCGGTCAGTACGACGTATTCGTCAATATCGCGGGAGGCATCAAAATCGCCGAGCCGGCGGCCGACTTGGCGATCATCGCCGCCATTATCAGCTCCTTTCGCAACAGGCCCTTAAGCGGCGAGAGCGTCTTCATCGGAGAAGTCAGCCTCATCGGCGACATTCGCGAAGTCTTCCATCTCGAACAACGCCTTCGAGAAGCGCACACCCTGGGTTTCACCAAAGCGATCGTCGCAAAAAAACCGACTTTCAAAACCCCGATCAAATGCTTCGGCGCCGAAGAGGTCGCCAAAGTGGTGGAGTGGATGTAATATCCACCCTTCTTTCTTAAGGATGGGGCACTCTGATTTTGCTATTGAGGGCCCAACCGACGAGCACCATCAGTACCATCACTCCTTGTGCCGGCAAAACATCGTAGGTGTATCCTAAATAGACGAACCATAACAAGATGGCTCCCAATGGTGTCGGTATGCCGACGAAAAATTTTCCCACTTCCCCCGCTTCGGCATCGAGATTGAACTGGATCAAACGTCTTAGCCCGCTGATGACGTAGTAGATACTCACGATGGCCGCGACAAAAAACCAACCACCCGTTAAAGAGGCGTATACCGCTTGAAAAATGAGAAAAACCGGCACCAGGACGAAAGAGAGAAAATCCGCGAACGAATCGAGCTGGATCCCAAATTCGTTGGATATACGAAATTTTCGAGCGATCTTCCCATCGAAGATGTCGAAAGCACCCCCAATCCACGCCAGGACGATAGCATCGAAAAAATCTTTTTGAGTGATCAAGTAGGTCGCCGCCAAACCACACGTGATGTTGACCATCGTAAAGAGGTTGGCCAGATTGAAATGAGAGCGGCTATCGAATAAAAAGTTCATTGCGATCCTTTTGCTATAATCTCGCCCATATTTTATACTACCACCGATTAGAAAGAGTCCATATGTCCGACATACTCGACGCCATCACCGCCATCCACTCCCACGAAGAGCGCTACGAGAAGCTCGAACTTCTCTATCGCGACGACCGACAAAAGCACACGATCCTCCAGGCCATCGCCCAAACACCCTATCGCAAAGAGTGCCAGGTAGAGATCTCTACGATCGAAGAGGGGGAAGGCCGCGGTATCGTCTCCATCGAATTTCACGACGATTACGACAAAGAGGCCGGACCTTTCATCGACGCGTTGATCGAAAAACTTGGTATCGATCGATGCGAGTGAACCGATGGCTACCAGTTGAGCAACAAAAATAGAGACGAGAGGAAATAGTTGGCCGCGAAGATCGTGATAGCGGCGTAAACCACCGCTGCCGTCGTGGCTTGTCCCACGCCCCTCGCACCCCCACGGGCCACGTAGCCCAGATAGGTACCGATACTACTTACCAAAAATCCGAAAACCACCGCCTTGAGAACCCCCGTACCGATATCTGCGAACTCCAAATATTGCGTGATCGTATCGCGATAAGCCACCGGATTGACACCCAACGCTTCGGTAGAGATCAAATAGGCGCTGACGTTCCCGACGAAATCGAAGACGATCACCAACAACGGCAAGGAGAGAGTCGTCGCCAAAATTCTTGGAATGATGAGATACTTTTTCGAGTCGACGGCCAGCGTTTCGATCGCATCGATCTGTTCGGTTACCCGCATCGTCCCCAACTCCGCCGCCATGGCACTGATCGCCCGAGATGTCAACATCAACGCGGCGAAAACGGGACCAAGCTCCCTGGATATGGAGACGAAAATCGTATATCCCATGAAATTTTCGGCCCCGAAACGGTGAAAACCGTGATAGAGTTGGATCGCTTCCACCAATCCCGTAAAGAGCGCGGTCAACAAAATGACGCCCAACGTTCCGATCCCGATACTATCGGCCTGACGAAAAAATTCACGGATACGATAGGGCGGCCGGAAATACAAAGGCAACAAACCCATTTGAAAAACGATGAAACGACCAAACGCATCCATCGCTCGATACAAACCCATGAAAGGCCGTCCAATCCAGGCAAAAAAATCTTCTATCCAACCAAACACCAACACCCTTTCGGCCCTTTTTTTTCACTATTTTAGCCAAAAAGCCCTGAATCGGTATAATAGCTCAACTCAAACACGATTGTGCCGATACTATCCCAAACCATCAGAAACAAACCACCAGGGAAGGAAATAGGTATGGCTGAAGAAGAGAAAGAAGAGACGCAAGAAGAGGAGAAGAAAAGCTCCGGCGGTAGTAACGTGGTCTTGATCATCATCGTCGTGCTCCTGGTACTCGTCCTGGCGATCGGAGGAGTCGTCGCCTACTTGATGCTTTCCGGAGACGACGAAAGTGCGGACGGTACGAGTGTCAAGCAAGAGAAAGTCGAAAAGAAACATCGTCGAAACGGTGACGATCTGGCGGTCGGACCGATGTATCCACTGGATAAATTTACCGTCAATTTGATGAGTGAAAACGGGCGGCGCTATCTCGTCGTCAAGATGAATCTAGAAGAGGACAGTGAGGAACTCACGCCTGAATTGGACAAGAAAACTCCGATGATACGTGACATCGTCATCTCCATTCTCTCCTCCAAAACGGTCGAGGAGATCACCACGGCAAAAGGTAAAGAGAAGTTGAAAGAGGAGATCATCGCCCAAATCAACCGCCATCTCGACGACGGTGAAATAAGGCATGTCTATTTTACGGAATTCGTCATCCAATGATCGGTGTCGATATCGTCGTCGTCGAGCGTATCGAAAACTCTCTCGAAAAATATGGGGAGCGCTTTTTACGACGTTTTTTGAGCGAAGAGGAGATAACTCTCGTCAAAAACCCTCAAACCGCGGCAGGCTTCTGGGCCGCCAAAGAGGCGATCGCCAAATCCCTCGGTACCGGCATCGGAAGCGAATTATCCTTTCACGATATCCGTTTGAGCAAAACGGAAAAAGGCGCACCCTACTTCACCCTTCCCGACGGGATCGTCGAACGATTCGCGATCCAAAGCACATCCCTTTCCATCGCCCACGACGGGGGCTTCGCCATCGCCGTGGCCGCGATCGAGACGCGGTGAATCGCCGCTCCAACTTCTAAGGTTCAACCCCCTCCGACGAAGTGAAGCAATTCGATCTTGTCCCCCTCTTTGGGCTGGAACGTCTCCCATTGCTCTTTTTTCACGACTTCCATATTGACAGCCGCCGCCATCACCTTGTCGGCGATCCCCAACGTTTCGATCATTCGACCGAGCGTCGTCCCCTCCTTGAAACTCTTTTTTTCACCATTGACGATCACCGTCATCTCTTCTCCTTTTTCACTGCTTTCAATTCATCGACATATTTGCCGCAAATCCCCTCGGTATACGGAATCAAATGGTGGGCCATCGCGAAATTGCCTTTGATATAGGCCAGTTCGCAAGCGTTGATCCCGTTTTTGTTGAGTGCTTCCACATCCGCACCATGGTCGATCAAAAAATCGACGATTCGAAAGTCGTTGCTATAGGCCGCTTGTTGCAACGGTGTGATACCGGCATTGTTGGGCAGATTCACGTCGGCATCGTGAAGTACCAGATAACGTACGATTTTGAAGCGGCGCTGGGAGATGGCGTACAACAAAGGGGTATATCCATTGTTGTCTTGCATATCGACGTCGGCGCCATGTTCGACCAAGTAACGTACCATGGGAAAGTTTCGAGTCTTGACGGCGATATGCAAAGGTGTGATACCGGCTTTCGACTGGGCGTCGATGTCACAACTTTTACATGCGAGAATAGAAGCGACCTTTTTGAGATCGTCACCGAAAACCGCCTCGTGTAAGGGTTTCCACCCATTCACCTTGTCCGCCAAACCGAATACCGAGAGGAAAGAGAGTAGAAATATTATCTTTTTCATATCTTTATTCTATCTCGATATTTTTACGAAACTCCACCATTTTGAAACGCTCCCCCATCACTTGAGGGTCGATTAAGGTTTTGACTTTGTTGAGCTCTCTGAGATAGAGGGCCTGATCGCCGCGATCGGCCAACTGCTGCAACAGATCGGGCAATCCCATCTCGGTCAGGGCACGCAACTGGGTTTTATAGGCATACTTGGTGAATCCGGCACTCTCGAATGCATCGAAAAGATGCTGAAAATGGACATCGTACGTGATATCGCTTTGGCCGAAATATTCTCTAAGATCCAGTCCCTCCTCGAAAAGCGGATGGACCTCGTGCCCCTTGTAAATTCGGATCGAAAAATCGTCTCTAGGCTCTTTCTCTCCATAATCGAACGTCACGAAAAGCATCTTTTTCGCCCCTTCGAAGAGTCCGGCGGCGAAACTTTCGTATCCCCTAGCGATCTCCCCCTTGATACGGCCATATCTCTCGGCGATCGCCAAGACCTGCTCATCCTCCCCTTCGAATCGAATCTTATGGGCCTCGTCCACCAGTGCCGTTTTGCCTTTGTACAAAAGATCGCAACCGAAGGCATCGAAAATTTCATTGGCGACAACGAAGGCCTCTTTGGCACCGATCAGTCGGGGATCGGTGACGTGTTCGAGCGGTATCGCTTCGCCGAACTGGGTGTGAAAGTACTCTTTTTGTATCGACTGCAACGCCGCGAAACGCTCGACGATAACGAATCGCATCGTCTCCAGCAGTTCCGGCGATTCATGGGCGATCCAACGGATCATATCGGCCAACAGATAACCTCGATGCGCACCAATTTCGACCAGTGTCGCATCGGGTGAGAGCACGCCCTTGTCGATCATTCCTATCATGTAGTGGGCGATCGTCGCTCCGAAAAAACGACTGGTACTCACTGCCGTAAAGAAATCCCCTTCCTTGCCGATCGCTTTGTAGCGCGCATAGTAGCCATCGGGGCCATAGAGCCACTCGTTCATATATTCACTGAAACTTTTCAAATCGACTCCTCACCGACCGTCGTTCACTCTTTGGGGTACCGACGAAGACTTTTCACTCTCGACCGTACTTTTCGAAAAGATCGAGCAATACGAGCTGTTTGTCGATCGCAAAGATCCTTTGGTCGATCTGACGTATTTTTTTGGAGTTTTTCATTGTCTTTAGATCGTAGACCGTCAATTCACCGGCTTCGAGCTTTTCTTGAGTACTGTCGACCAATGATGTATAGAGTCTTTCGTCCTCTTTGGCCAAGGCGATCATCCGTTCGAGGACGTCGAGCCGCTTCAGGGCCGCTTCGTAGGTGTTGCCGGCTTCTCGTCTTCGATCCAGGAGCGCGACTTTGGCCGATAGATAATCGACTTTGGCCGATTCGATCGTATAGAGGCTGTTGATGTCGACAGGCATCGTAATGCGAAAACCGTAGGTATGGTAATCGTGCGTCAAGTCGAAAAGATTGCCGCCCGTGTAGTAGAAATTGTTTTCGTAAGGTTTGACGTAACTGGCTTGCAAACTCAAGGTTGGAAGGTAACGCGCATAGGTCATCGTCTTGAAATAATCCCTTTTTTCCACCTTCTCTTTTTCTAACGTCACGTCGATATGGCGTTTCAAGAAAGCCTCTTTACTCATCAGTTGGAATGTCGGTAGCTTCAAGGTCGTCGGATCGGCGTCGCTAAGATCTTTGAAACGTTTGTACAACTGCGCTCTGCTATCTTGCAACGCATAAAGTTGCAACGTATCTTGATTTTTTTTCAAAATCGCCTGGTCCATAAAACCGCTATCCAAATCACCGCTGAGATAACGCTCTTTTTTTCTTTCGATATCGATGCGGTCGTTGGCGACGAGGAGCTTCTGTTTTTCGATCTGTAAAGTGTTCTTTCTCAAGTTGAAAAGGGCGGCGACGACTTCTTTGATCAAACGACGCTCTTGAGACGCGATAGTCAGATCTCCGACTTTACGGTTCGCTTTCGCATATTCGATCGCCGCCCAGATACCGCCGCTTTTGAAAATGGGCTGATCGACGCTGACGACCAATTCTCGGCGTTTCTGAGTCGATTTGAACTGATCGTTGCGGCTATCGGTGTAGCTCAACGTCACGGGATTGATCCAACTCAACTCCAATTGCGTACTTTCGGCGGCGTTTTTTTGGCGCTGAAGCTCGAGATCTCGTTTTTTGATCGTCGAAAGTAGATCGGTCGGGTCGCTCGCAACCAGCGGCAACGCTACGCTACACCAAAGTAGCCAGCGCCGCATCGAACCGCTCGAAACCAATCGCCATCTCCTCTTCGCTCATCGTCAACACGGGTAGGAAACGCACCGTATTACGCCCTGCTTTGAGTACTACCACTCTTTGATCGAAGGCCGCTTTGACGATATCGCCCGCATCGAAGCCCTCGTTGACCCGCAAACCCCGCATCAGTCCCAAGCCCACCTCTTTCTCGAACAGCGTGGGGTATTTTTTGACATACTCTTTGAGCCGTGCTTCGAATCGAAGCAATAGATGGTCCAGCACACCGCTCTCTTTGGCCTCCTCCAAAATCGCCAGCACCTCCAACGCCGCACGGGTCGCGAGGAAATTACCGCCAAAGGTGCTTCCGTGATCGCCTGCTTTCAAAATCCCTTTGAGAGTCGTCATGATCGCACCGATCGGGACTCCGCCCCCCAATCCTTTGGCCAGTGTCACGATATCGGGTGTGATCTCGTAGAGATTACTGGCCAGCATTTCGCCCGTGCGATAGATACCTGTCTGAACCTCGTCGACGATGAGGAGAATATCTTTGCGTTTGAGTTCAGCCGCTAGACGTTGGACGGCACGCTTGTCCATGGGCTGCACGCCCCCTTCGCCCTGGACCAGTTCGATCATCACGGCCACGGTGTGATCGTCGATCAGTTCGTAGATGTGTTCGATATCTTTGGCATAGACGAATCCATCGGGCCAAGGGCCGAAATAGGTATGCATCGCCTCCTGACCCGTCGCTTTGAGCGCCGTGATCGTCCGCCCGTGAAAAGAGTGCTCGAGAGTGATGATTTTGTAACGTTTGATCGAGCCGTCCTCCCCCTCGCCGTAACGGCGGGCGATCTTGATCGCCCCTTCGTTGGCTTCGGCACCGCTATTGGCGAAAAAGGTCTGACCATCTATTTCACTCAATTCGGCCAATTTTTTAGCCAATCTGGCCTGCGGTTCGATCAAGTATAGATTGGAAGTGTGGATCAATTTTTTGGCTTGATCGCAAATCGCGTCGGCCAACCTTGGATTGCCATGACCGACGCTACAAACGGCGATCCCGCTGCCAAAATCGATATAGTCACGCCCTTCGTCGTCGTAAAGCGTGGCATTCTCACCTCGTACGAAGTGGACGTAGTTTCTCGCGTAGGTCGGCAGTACGTAGGTCCGATCCATCGATTCGAGTGTCATGATATCTTCTCCAATTTGACTTTCACTTCCTGATAACAGGCGTTTTTTCCCTCCAGACTCTGTATCGGCGGCGTCAGATAGTTGACGCCCGGCGTTCCCGCATAGACGAGTACGCAATCTGGACGGAGATCGTCACTCAGTCGTACCGGCAACGTCACTTCGCCGTAGTCACTGCTTAGCTTGATCCTCTCTCGCTCCGCGAAGCCATGGCATGGGTGCAGCCACACCTCTTCTTCTCTACGAAACTGACTGTTGAGAGAATGGGGACTCTTGGGCGTGAGTAGCCACAGCCCCTCCTCTTCGGGATCGAAATCGTCCTCGAACTCGTCGATAAATTCGAATCGACCGCTCTCGGTGGCGAAGGATGTGACGTAAGGCTCCTCATCGTACGCCGGCGATCGATACCACTCCCCCTCTTTGCGGCACTGTTCCAACATCACGTCGATATAGTGGCGTTCCGGCATCAATCCTTCGTACCCGAAACGCTCCATCAAAAACCGGGTCAGTTCATATTCGCTCACTCCGAAATCCGCTTCCTTAATCTTAGGCATCGGTTGCACGTATGGATGACCGTAACTGAGACGCAAATCCTCTTTTTCCAAAAAGTCCTGGGCCGGCAGAACGATCCGAGCTTTCGAACTCGTCTCGTTTTCGTAAAGGCCGAAATAGATCAGATCGTCGACCTTGGCCATCTCCTCTTCGACCCTGGCTAGACCGGGCATCTGCGCCAGCGGGTTGCCTCCTTGCACCAGGACCGTTTTGAAGCGTCCGAACGGGGCGATGGGTTTGGCGACCCTTTTGGGACTGGTCGGGATCGGATCGCTGAAGCCCGCCATCGAGTCGGCTAGGAAACTGACGCCGCACCCTTGTTTTCCAAACATCCCCATCACGGCCGCCGCACCATCTATGGCACGAAGCACCTGATCGCCGATCGTATATTTCTGGACGCCCGTTCCCACGAGAAAGACCGTCTTTTTATGAAGCATCGCCAACAACAGATCTCCCAGATCGTCCAACGTCATGTCGCAATGCTTGAGTGAATCGACCACTTTGAAAGTACGTAAAAAATCGTAGAACCAATCCGCATCTTCACAACGATCGTCCATAAAATCCTGATCGTCCATCTCTTCCATGAAAGCGAAACGTCCCAAGAGCATCGCCAGATAAAAATCGCTCCTCGGACGAATTTGCAGATGCAAATCCGCCATTTTGGCGATCTTGGTTTTGACTGGATCGATGACGACAAGCGTCTTGCCTTCCAACAACCTCATCATATGCGGGTCGGTGACCGAAACGTTGCGTCCCCAAACGACTACGGTCTCCGCCGCTGCGATCGTCTCGGGCGTCAAAGCCAACGAGACACCGCGTCCCGCTGCCACACCCGCTTGGCCGGCGCCGTCACAAAGCGAGCCTTCCGTCGTCCACCCACCGTGGGCGTGGACGAAGAGTTCGGTTATACGCTGCATATAGCCGACATTGCCACTGCCTCTATACAGCAAAAAATCCTCGCCCGCCGACGCGATCGCCTCGGCCGTCGCTTCGAGCGCTTCTTGCAAACTCACTTCTTGTCCGTCGATACGGGGCTTTTGAATACGCGGGGCCTCTTTCATATGGCGATTGAGATGGACACACAAAGCACCGTTCGTGAACGGGTGGTTCGGCGATCCGGTCATTTTCAAACTTTCTCGATCGACCACGACGGCACACGCGTCGTAACAATCCAATGGACAAGCACTCAACTGCATCGATTCACCTCATTTGATTTCAATTTTTAGAAGTCGTGAAAAGAGCCCCTCGGGCTTGGGCACGACGATTTCGGCACGATAGGAAGAGATATGCTTTTCATCGGCGACGCGGATGATCTTTTCGAATCGCCAATCGGTCGGCTTGCCGTCGAGATAGATCCTCTTCTTTTCGATGCCTTTCATCTCGTCCGGGTCGAGATAGAGCACCAGTCGCCCTTTTCTCAAATCCATCGCCGTCAACAGCAACTTTCCGGGTGCGACATAATCCCCGGCACGCACCGCCACTTTGTAGATATACAGACCCGGCACGGTGATGCGTTTTTTTTCGATACGATCTTTCAGCGCTATCCGCTGGGCCTTCGCATCGGCCAGTTGCTTTTCGAGTGTCGCGATCTTTTCTTGTAGATTCAAAAGTTGGTTCTGCGAGGCGATCATCGTCGAAAAAACGCGATCCTTTTCCGTACGTGATTTGGTTTTGAGCGGCAAAATTCGTCGATAATAATCTCGATCTTTTTTAAATACGGTCTGCTGGTTTTCGACCATTCGTCGCGTGATCGCCAACGTCTTCTCGAGTGTTTCGATCGTCGTTTCGATCGCTCTTTTTTGGGCTCTATCCACCACATCCTCGATTTGCACGACCACCTGTGCATTCGCCGTCTTACCTTCCAACCCATCGTCGGCTGCGACCACCGTGCCGGCATATGCGGCCTTGATGGCATAGGACTGGTAAGGATCGAGCCGTGCGTAATGCACTTGTGCCCACATCCAAACAGGCAGGAGAGCCATCCAAAAGAGTCTTACACTCGGCATACCACCTCTTTGCATTCACATTTTGCCAGATTTTACAACGAATCCCTTAAGAAGGCGCTTTCGGCCGAAGGTAACGGCCACGTTTAAATCGATTCACACCTTATCGGGGGAGATAAAGGCTATAATGCCAAAAAAAATGGTGAGAGGGATCGATATGAAACGAGCCTATTTTCCGTGGTTCATTCTTCTTTTGAGTCTGACCTCCTGGCTTCATGCCGCATCGAAAGAGGCGCTCAATATCGAAATCCGGGCGACGATCAAGCAGTTCGACAAGGAGGTGAAGGGGGGCGCCGAGTTTTTACGCAAAGCCCAAGGGTACCTCGTGTTTCCCAACGTCTACAAAGCGGGATTCGGTATCGGTGGCGAGTACGGCGAGGGCGCGTTGTTGGTCCACGGCAAAATCGTCGGCTACTACAATACAGTTTCCGCCTCGTTCGGCTGGCAAATCGGGGCACAGAAAAAGTCGATCGTCATCGTCTTCTTGACCAAGCAAGCCCTCGATCAGTTTCGCCATAGCGATGGATGGAAAATCGGCGCCGACGCATCGGTGGCGATCGCCAAATGGGGGGTCGGCGAAGATGTCAATACGATCGACTTCAAAGATCCGGTCGTCGGATTCGTTTTCGGCAACCAAGGGCTCATGTACAATCTGACCTTGGAAGGATCGAAAATAACGAAAATCGACAAATAGTCAGAAAAGCTTGCTCTGCAGTTTTTCCATCGCAGCGGCGGAGATGACGACGATCCCATCTCGATCGGCCAATAGATAGTCTCCGTTGCGAAACGTGACACCACCAAAATGCACAGACACCCCCCGTTCCCCAGGATTCGTCTCGAAACTCTTTTTGGGGCAGGTTCCCAGCGCCCAAAGGCCCACCTCGACGGTCGTCGTGACATGAATATCGCGGACATAACCGTTGACGAGAATTCCCGCCCAGCCATGGTGCGCCGCCAGTTTCATCAAATTTTCTCCTACGACCGCGTCGTAAGCCCCGGCCACATCCACGACGATGAAGCGATCTTCTCCCGGCTCTTTGAGCAACTCGATCAACGCGCTATTGTTACGATGAAGCCTGAGAGTCTGAATCGGCCCAAAAGCGCTCTCCACCCCTCCGTAGGGGTGAAATCCAGGTTCCAACACTTGGACTTCGCCCGGAAGTTCGTCACAGATATCGGCGGTGTAAAATTTCATGGCAACGGCCTTTTTTGAGTAAATTATACAAAAAACACCTCCCTTTGGTTAAAATGCCATCATGAAAAAAGTTTCTCAAGTGATGTCATGAAAGTGGTGACCGGTGTCGTGGGCAACGACATTCATGTCGTAGCCAACCGTTTGATCGAAATCGCACTCGAAGAGCGAGGTTTCAGTGTCTACAATCTGGGCGTCAATACCTATCTCGAAGAGTTTCTCGATGCCGTCGTCGAAACGGATGCGGACGTACTGCTCATCTCTTCGCTCAACGGCGAAGCGGAAGGGTGGTGCCGCGACCTCCAAATCTTGAAAAATGAAGTGACGTTCCGTAAAGAAGTCCTTTTCATGATCGGTGGCAATCTTGGCGTCGGTGAGATGGATGCCCAAGAAGTGGAGGCCAAATTCAAACGTTTCGGCTTCGATCTCGTTTTTCACCAAGTCGATCTGAACATAGGTCTCGACCGCCTCGAAGCCGAACTGGCCAGACGTCGAGGAGCGAGCCTATGAGCCTGCTGCACAAAGAGCGCGCCATCATCACCCGCAACGAATTCGTCGACGATTTCGATTTCGATGAGATCGAAGCTTTCGTCAAACAGGCCAGCAAAAACCTCTTCATCGCCCACCGTTTCGCTACCTCCGACAAGATGTTGGTCCAGCCCCGCGGCGGCTTTCCGACCTACGAAAAAGTTTTCGCCCTCTACGAAGCGTTCAAGGAGGCGGGGGTCGACGTCTTGCCGTTGACGATCGACTCCAACACCCGCCTCAACGACTACGCTACGGCCAAAAAGATGCTGGCACTCTCCGAAGCCAACGACACCGATATGCTCAACGGCTACCCACTCATCAACCACGGTTACCGCACCACCCGCAAGATGATGGTGCACTTCGACACCCCCGTAAGCCTACGCCACGGCACGCCCGATGCGAGGCTTCTCGTCGAGATGGCGATCGCTTCGGGCATCTTCGAAATCGAAGGGGGACCGATCACCTATCTGCTGCCCTACTCCAAAAATTTCCCCCTCGACAAAGCCTTTCTTTACTGGAAATACGTCGAGAGAGTCTGTGCCCACTACTCTCGTCTCAACGAACCGATCAATCGCGAATCTTTCGGTCCCCTCTCGGCCACCCTCCAACCGCCGGCGATCGTCATCGTCATCCAACTGATCGAGATGTTGCTCGCGCTCGAAGAGGGCGTCGTCTCCTTTTCGGTCAGTTTTTCTCAAAGTGGCTCGATGCTCCAAGATATCGTCACCGCCAACGTTCTCAAGCGACTCGCCCGTCGTTATGCCGACCACTTCGGCTACCACGACGCCCGTATCCATTTGGTCTACCACCAATGGATGGGCGCTTTTCCCTACGACAAAGTGTACTCCGACGCCCTCATCACCACCTCCACCGTCATCGCCGCGATGGTAGGCGCCGACAAGATCATCACCAAAACCCGTCACGAAGCGTTCGGGATTCCCACACCCGAAGCCAACGCCCGAGCCGTCGCCAGTGTACAGTATACCCTCGGTATCCTCCAAGGACTGCCCACGATCGGCGACGAAGAGGAGGAGGCCCATCTCGAGCGGATGGTGGGCGAAATCATGGAAGCGATCCTCAACGATCCGGCCGACACGCTCTGGCGCAAAGTCTTCAACGCTATCAAACAAGGACTTCTCGAAATCCCCTTCTCTCCCCACGTCATCAACGCCAACCAGGTGATCACCGTCCGAGATCCGCAGATGAACATCCGTATCTACGAGCGGGGGCGTCTGCCGATTTCCGATGAAAGCTTCGCGTACGAACGGCATCGCATCGACTTGAAAGAGGGGCAATCGGTCGTCGAAAAGATCATCCAAGATATAGGAATCATGCAATGACACGAAAAGGCCACCTGATGATCGATATCGGCAGCACCTATTTCAAAGTGGCCGAAGAGGGGCGGATGCCGCGCCAATATTTTCGAGATTTCACCCGACCGATCCACGACGACTTGATGGACAAAGCGGGCCGAACGATCGCGATGTACCCACCCGATCGCATCCACATCTGCAGTTCCGCCAATGGGGGGCTCAGCACCCTGATCATCGGTCTGACCCGCTCCTTTAGCCTCAAATATGCCGTCAATACCGCCTTCAACTCCGGCATCAACATCATCGACACCCTTCTTTGGCGCCAAATCGAAGAAGCCAAGCCCCCTGCCGAAACGATCGACGTCGTGATTTTGGTCGGCGGGATCGACGGTGTGGGCGGGATTTTCGACGAGCGGCTCGTCGATTTTTTGCAAAAGTGCCGCTACCAAAATATCGTCTATGTCGGTAGCGCGTGCGAACGGGGCTTTTTGAGCGAAGCGATCCCTCATTTGGTGATCTTCGACAATATCCTCGACGATCGCCTCAAAATCGCCGAAAAACCTCTCAAGACCTACCTGACGGACCTCTACCAAGCCGACATCATGGGCAAAGAAGATATCAAACAGCTCTATGCCATCACCGACAATCAGATCTTCGCCACCCCCTACATCGTCAACCAAGCCCTGCCTCTCATCGGCCAGAAGATGGGCGTGGCCGACCCTTTCATCGTCATCGATATCGGCGGAGCCACGACCGACATCCACTACAGCACCGATCTGATCGACGACAATCTCACGGGGGAAGGAGGATACGATCGCCTCGTTTTCAAAAAACTAGGCGTTTATAAATCCCGTCCCAGTCTCGTGCATGCGGCCAGGGCCAACGAATTCGTTTTCGAACTGCTTCATCATCTGGGACAGACGGAGCATGTCCTCGACGAGATGAGCGAAACGGCCACCAAAGTGCTGATGCAGTTGGCCATCTTCTTGATCCTCTACAAAGTGAGCGGTCACCACACCGACTACGTCGATCTCAAACTCGACAAACTCAACACGATCGTGCTAACCGGCGGCATCACCCAAATCCTCTCACACACCGAAGCAGAAGAGATCATCCATTTTTTTTACAAAAAATTGCTCCACTTCCATCAAGCGCCCCAAGTCGTCATGGATAGCGACTATCGTATCTGGACTTATGGACTCATCCCGAAGGAGGTTCTATGACCGTCAACACCGTCCGCGCCCTTTTGCAAACGGCCGCCCGCACGGCCCCCGACAAAATAGCCCTCGTACACGCCAACCGACAACTCACCTACGCCACACTCCTCGAACGGGTCGATCGTATCGCCCACTATCTCCAAAGCCTCGAGCTTCCGCGAGGTAGCCGTATCGGCATCTACTCGGACAAATCGATCGATCAGGTCGTGGCGATCCTGGCGATTCTCTCCACCGATTTGGTGATCGTGCCGATCACTCGATTACTCAAAACCGAACAAGTTCGCCATATCCTCCAAGACGCCGGCATCACCCTCGTCGTCACCGACGCCAAAAAGATCGAGACGATCGAAGCGACCGGCTTTAAAGGGCGCATCGTCACCTACACGCCCGACGAGCGCGCCAGCGTCTCCTTTCAAGAGATCGAAAAGTGCCATCCCGCCGAATTTACCAGCCGCGTCAATCCCCACGACAACGCCGCCATCACCTATACGTTCGCCTCCACCGGCAATCCGGGAGGCATCGTCATCGACCATCGGGCCTTTTTCGAAGGGGCCGCGATCGTCTCGACCTATCTCAGGATCAACCAAGCGGATGTCATCAGCGGGACCCTCTCTTTCAATCTCGACTACGGTCTCAATCAGATTTTCACCGCCCTCTACAACCAAGCCACGCTAGCGATCCACCGTTTCGCCCTTCCTACGGACTTTTTCGCGCACCTCATCGACGACGGCGTGACGGTGCTCCCCCTCATGCCGATCCATGTGACGCAAATGTTCGATACCGATGCCCATCGTATTCCCAAACCGGAACACTTCGCCAAGCTAAGAGCCATTACATCCTCGGGCGGCAACCTCACCCGCGCGATGATCCGAAACCTCACGACCCACTTTCCCAAAGCCGAACTCTATGCGATGCATGGGCTCAGTGAAGCGTTTCGCTCGGCCTATTTGGAGCCTTCCCAGATCCACATCCGCCCCGACTCGATCGGCAAGGCCGTGCCGGGGGTGGAACTTTTCATCATGAACGAAAAAGGTGAAGCGTGTAGACCTAGAGAAGTTGGGGAACTGATCCATCGAGGTGCCTGCATCTACAAAGGGTATTGGAACGCGCCCGAAGAGACGGCCAAACGCTTCAAAAGTATCAAGATTTTACAAAAGATCGTCGCCCCCGAAGGCGCACTGACCGACGAGATCGTCGTAGCTAGCGGCGACTATGTCTACGCCGACGAAGAGGGGTATCTCTACTTCGTCGGACGAAAAGACGACATGATCAAAACCCAAGGATATAGGGTCAATCCCTATGAAATCGAAAGTATCGTGTCACGCTATTTGCCGCAGATCGTCGAGTGCGCCGTCTTCGCCATCCCTGACGACGAGATCGAGGAAGCGATCGTGATGGTCTATGGCGCCGACAGGCCGATCCCAAAAAACGAAATTCTCTTCGAACTCAAAAAGCATCTACCCCATTATATGTTACCCGTGCATATCCTCCATCGTACCGATATGCCTCGTCAATCGCTCCATAGTCGAACGATCGACAAACAGGCACTCAAAAATGAGGTGATAGGCACGCTAGCGTAAAAAAGCTTCTCCGCACTGCCGGCAGTACCAGTTCGGGGCATCGACGCTACGCGCATCTCCACCGATTTTGATCGTCCCTTCACGTGCTTTTTCCAAAAGTGCCTCATCGATTGCGGCACTATAGACGATCGGGATGATGTATCGGTTGGTTCGGCAGCGTTTGCAGCGCGGCCGAAAAGGTTTTCGCCGCGTCCGCTGACGAGGAGGGATATCGAAAGGATCCATCAAACAAGAGGTTGTAACTATTTCAAAATAACACGTGCGTTGATCGGCTGGACCGGCCGGTTGTTGGCATGTCCCATGATTTTAGCGAATCGACGGACCTGTTTCTTGGAAATCGTGACGGGATGTTTCAAGACCAACCATCGGACCCCTTCACTACATGGAGGGGTCGTCAAAGAGCCGTTGAATCGATAGTAGTCCCTGTTTTTGGGAAGAAGTCGTTTGATCTCTTGCGCCTTCATCGTCAAATCATGTTTCTTACCCGCCTTTTTAGGCATACGGGACCATATCTTATCGATGACGGGATTGGGCTTGCCATATTTGAACATCAAAGCCACGACCGCGAGATTGCCATGTTCGTCGGCATGTACGAAGTGGGCTTCCAATGGGAAAGATCGACCATCGATCTTGTTTTCGCTAGGTGTATGGAAATGAAACTGTTTGAGTTCGAATTTTATGCCATCGACGACGATGTAGCTACCGGGTACGATATCGACTTGTTCCGTATGTCCATTATCCACTACATCTTTCGTCTTCGTGGCATAGTGAAACCGTATCGCCGGAAGTTTCGTATCGAACATCGATTCGGTTCTTAGATCGATAGGAGATTGATTTTTACCGATCAAACACATCTTGAAGTCGTCGCTCAATTCGCCCCAATGCTCAGGACCGCCATGGCCCGTATATCCCCAGTGAATCGTATGGTGTCCCGCCAAAAGCATGGAGGAGCCCAACAAAAGCGAAGCGAAAGTTTTGCGCAACGTCATAAGGTGTTCCTTTTGGTTGATTTTGAATATTTTAAAGAATTATTTATTAAAGAATTATTAGAAGTTAAGTTTTATTGATCGGCAAGAGTGAAAGGATTGAACAAGGCACGGCTGTAAGCCGGGTTATGTCGAGGATGCTTATTTATCTAAGCGCCATGTTACCATGGCGTTCGAGCGAAGGGGAAAATCGTGAAGCTTTTACCATCCCTTCTTGCTGCGGGTTGGGTTTACATAGCCGTCCGAATCGCTTCGGACGCTGGTGGGCTCTTACCCCACCGTTTCACCCTTACCCATCCAT